>JAFARV010000916.1 GCA_019245255.1 Acidobacteriaceae bacterium
CGCAATTCCACCTCCCATTGTTCCGGCGCCGATCACCGCCGCGCGCTCGACAGCCACAACGCGCGCATCCTTTTTAATTCCTGCCGGCTTCGCTGCAGTTCGCTCGCCGAAGAACACGTGAATGAGCGCTTTCGATTCCGTCGAAAACAAGCATTCGCGGAATAGCTCCTGTTCGCGCGTGCAACCTTCCTCGAACGTCAACCGTGTCGCTGCCTCAACCGCATCGATGGCCGCCAATGGGGCCTTTTGTCCTCGCCTCAACTTGCTCGCACGCTGACGCAGGTCGTCGAATACTCCTGAACCGGCTTGGTGCAACTTCTCATTCCGCTCTCTTGTCTTCGCGACTGGTTTATCGGCAACCGCACGTGCGAATGCAACGGCTCCAGCCAAAAGCTCGCCCTCAATGAACCGGTCCGCAATCCCCGCCTGCACTGCTTCCGCAGCGGAAATCGGCTCGCCTAGCGCGCACATTTCAGCCGCTTTCATTGGTCCTGCCAACCGTGGCAGCCGTTGCGTTCCGCCCATGCCGGGAATGAGCCCCAGCTTCACTTCCGGCTGGCCTACTTGCGCCGAAGGTGCGATCACTCGATAATGTCCTGCCATCGCCGTTTCGAGACCACCGCCGAAAGCTGTTCCGTGGATTGCCATCACAACCGGCTTTGTCGAGTCCTCGATTGCTTGCAAGAAACTGAGCAGATCAGGTAAAGGCTTTTCCCCTGACATAACCTTCGCAAGCTCTCGTATGTCCGCGCCGGCAATAAACGTTTGGCCCGAACCTGCAACGACGATTGCGCGAATCGCCTGATCTGCCACAGCGATGCTCAGCTTCGCCAGAATACCCTCCGGCACGCCGGGACTGATCGCATTCACCGGCGGGTTATCAATCGTAATCACCGCGACGTCTTGATCGCTTTCGAGCTTCACCAGGTCAGCCATTAGTTCCCTCTAACGTATCCTGATAGGCAACAAGGTGGAACAGGCTTCAGCCTGTGATCAGCCCGCATTCTTTGGCTGAATTGAGACAAGACAGAAATGACAGAAGCAGTCATTGTCGCCACTTCGAGAACCGGACTTGCCAAATCGTTCCGTGGTTCCTTCAACATGACCCGCCCGGAAGATCTCGCGGCTCACTGCATCAGGAGCGTCCTTAAACGAGTTCCTCAAATCGGCGTGAACGAAGTCGAAGACGTCATTCTCGGATGCGCGCAGCCTCACGGCCCGCAGGGCTACAACGTGGCACGCACGGCTTCAGTGCTCGCCGGGCTTCCCGTCACTACCGCTGCGGTAACCGTCAACCGATTCTGTTCCTCCAGCCTCCAGGCCATAGCAATGGCGGCGCACGAAATCGTGCATGAAGGTGCGACGGCTGCAATCGGCGGCGGAGTCGAAAGCATTTCCCTCACACCTCGCGATTTCTGTCCTCATCCCGTCTTGAAAGACGAAGTACCCGGGCTGTACATGGTGATGGGAGAGACTGCTGAAATCGTCGCCAAGCGTTATAGCATCAGCCGCCTCGCTCAGGACGAGTACGCTGTCGTCAGCCAGCAGCGTACCGCGCGCGCCCAACAGCAGGGCCTCGTTGCGGACGAGATCACGCCCATGCAAGTCACCATGGCCGTGCTCAACAAAGAAACGGGCGAGCGTATCGGCACGCATGAAGTTTGTTGCGATCGCGACGAGTGCAACCGGCCCGATACCACCCTCGAAGCACTGCTTGCGCTCAAACCTCATTTCGACCGCACCAGCGGTCATGGCTCCGTGACAGCGGGCAATTCCTCTCAACTCTCCGACGGTGCTTCGGCAACGCTTTTGATGGCGCGCGAACGTGCCGACGAACTGGAAGTGCCGTACAAAATCGCATTTCGAGGTTTCGCCGTGGCCGGTTGTGAACCCGACGAGATGGGGATCGGCCCAGTCTTTGCCGTGCCAAAACTCCTTAGCCGTTTCAAGCTCATGGTGGCCGACATTGACCTGTGGGAACTAAATGAGGCCTTTGCTGTTCAGGTACTGTATTGTCGCGATCGGCTCGGGATTCCCACAGAACGCCTGAACGTGAATGGCGGTGCTATCTCCATCGGACATCCGTTTGGTATGACCGGCTCTCGCCTCGCCGGTGCATTAGCAAACGAGATGGCACGCCGGTCCAATGCGCGTTACGGCGTCGTCACGATGTGCGTCGGCGGCGGTCAAGGCGCAGCCGCCCTCTTCGAAACTGTTCACCATTGAACCAGCCTGCCATCTCACTATGAACCTCGCGGTAAAAACGGCGGATCACTACGCCCAATTGGCTGCACAACTGAGCAACGAGGGACTCTGATGCAGGATACGGGCGTGCCGATCCTTCTCGTTACGAAAAGGGTCCTTTGTGCAACGGGGGCCCTCACCGCCCCCCGCCGCCCTCTCTTCGCGGGAAATACCCAATAAGCATCATGAACGCGATTCCGAAGCAAAAGCCGGACGCCATGATCCCAAGGACGTCAAAGCCGTGCAATGCTTCGACGCGCGGCTTGCCAAGATTGTTCAAGCACCAAAGTTCCCGCTAATGCGAAGACCAAACCTGTAAAGATGCTTCGTTTCTTCATGCGCTCTCCGTTCACGCGCATTCTACAAAAAAAGGTGCAGGCGTTCTTCGGCGATAACACGCCGAAGGCATGGATAGTAGGCCCATATAGCCTCGAACGGCGTGGGGTTCCTGCGTGGATTGAAATCGGGCTATTGGCAATCGGGCGCGTTAGTCCTTCCATTTGTGGAGGGTTTTTCCATACCAGCCGCAGAGCAAAGCACGGGTGCCAGCCCAGAGTCTCAAAAACGGGTCCCAATTTCGCCCATAGGGGTAGCGGTCAGAAAAGCGTTAACGATGCATGGTTTTCAGAGTTTGGCCCTTCGCCGCCTGGCGTGCTACAACGCTACGATGAAGGAGGGTACGCACATGGCAACACTTGATTGGTCCCAATGTTCAGCCGTGGAGAGCATTCCCGGCAAGGTAAGCGGTGCATGGGTGTTTCGCGGAACTCGGGTTCCTGTATCAGCCATTTTCGAGAACCTGAAAAGCTCACCGCTTGAGGAAGTTCTTGAAAACTTCCATGTGACGCGCGATCAAGTCCAAGCGGTGCTGGACTTCGCGGTCAAAAGCACCGAAGCAATCCCGACAGCCGAACACCTGCGGGCGGGATGAAGATCATCCTTGACGAGAGCACCCCGCAAAAATTGCGGCTTCTGATCGAGGGCGATCATACAGTCTTCGCCACCCGCTGCGACACATCCCAATGCGCGACGATCTTCCCTTGTTCGTCAAAGCGGAAAATATCGATACCCGCCCACGGCCAGCGCCCGGCCACGCTTAAAAACAGTGGAGCACGACCAGATCGCCTTGCGCCCTCGACGAGGACCGGCTTGTTGGGATACGCACGCGCCATGCGCTCAAAATTTCGATAAAGCCGTCCACGCCGCTGACTATAACTTCGCGTATTCCGCCTTCGCCTGTTTTAGAACAGGAAGGTCCGGATCGGCATCTTTCCAGATATGGAGGAAATCCAGATAAGCGTTTTTAGCCTTGGCCGTGTCGCCCGAAAGAACGTATGCTCTGCCCAGTTGCAAGTGCGCCAGGGCGCCTATCGGATCGGCAAGCACGATACCGCGATGATCGAGAACTTTTTGGAATTCCGCGGCCGCCTCCCGGCCCTGCTGTGCTTGCAGGTACGCCTCGCCACGCACGTATGCTGGATAAAGCCCTCCGAACTGGGCAAAGAATTTTGTGCCGGGCATCGCGAGGTCATAAGGAAGCGCCGTTTGCAGCCCCTCAATCGCCTCCAGCGGAGTCCGATGAGCGAGCGCGGAGAGAGCGCGCAGCGTAGGAAGATACTCGAACTGCACAGGAGTATCCTCAGGGAACCGTTTCGCCAGGTCCTCTGTGATTCGTACAGGTTCGGCGCGATCGCCGGTCAACGCCAATGCAAACGCCGCGGCATATTCCACATCGCGGCCTTTTGCAAGGTCGAGTGCTGATTGGGCCCGTGCCCGAGCCTGCGCAGCATTGCCGAAATGCGCGTCGCACACGGCCTGCGCGGCCGTGTAAATGGCGGCCATCTCTCGCCTTCCGCCCTGCTGCGCCAAAGCGATGGCGTGCTCCCAGAGGGTCCGAGCCTGCCGCATTCGTCCCGAACGGGCGAGCACCAAGGCCTGATGGTGCGCCATCCAATCCTCGGCGTGTTCGTTGGGAGCGCGCGCGATTTCGCGTTGCATTCCCGCCTGGTCGCCTTTAAGAAACGCGAGATAGTAGCGGGTGACCAGCATTTCCGGAAGTTCCAATTTGCGCTCCGCCGCACGCCGCAAAAGATCTTCCGCCTCTGTAAACCGGTCGAGCGAAAGATAGTGCGACGCAGCGGTATACGCGAATGGCATGTCCGGGTATAAGCGAAGAACCTGTTCGCCTGCCTGAATTCCTCTTTGATATTGGCCGGTGCCGAATGCGGCCCACCCCGCCAGAATGGCTAAGGCATCGGAATCGCGAGGATACCTCTGCACCCACGCTTCGAGAGTCTGCAACTCCTTCTGCAGGTTTCCGGTTACCTCGCGGTCGTAGAGCATAAGAATGTAGCGCCTCTCCCGGTCGCTGACGCGATCACGGAGGCTATACGCTATACGCACTTGCTCGGCTGCCGTATCGGTTTGGCCCATATTCCACAACATAAAGCCGAGATCGGCATGCGCCATGGCGAATTGCGGATCGATCGCGATGGCCTGCTGAAAATGCGGGATCGAAGCCGGACCGCCATGCGCAAAAATGGCGATTCTCCCCGCGCTGTATGCCTTCAGAGCTTCGAGCGATGAGGTTGTTGCCTGCTCCAGCGGCGTTGAGTGCTCTTGGATCGTGGCCAGCGACTCGCCAAGCCGGGTCCTGATTTGAATCGCAATTCGGCTCAACGCATTCAGGACGTCTTCTTTTCCTCTCGCCTGCGTCTGCTCCTCCGCGAGCACATTTCCTGTTTCGCAGTTCCTGGCGCGCAGCCACAGGACGTATTGGCTTCCCAGGCCTGCAATCGAGCCTTCCAGAACCGCAGAGCCGCCGGTTCGTTCGCAGATCTCGCGCGCGACGTCGGGGGTGAGCCGCACCTCCGGGGACCGGCTCATGAGACGCAGTACCTGCCGGGTCTGCTGGTCTGACACGAGACTGAGGAACGGTGATTGTTCCAGTTGCACCGCCAAACCCTGGCGAAGGGTCTGGTCAAAAACCGGATCGCCGGTCTTGTTTTCGAAATCGGC
>JAFARV010001025.1 GCA_019245255.1 Acidobacteriaceae bacterium
ATGAGCGAGCAGACTTTCAAAGACCCCTCTATTCACCTGAATCGGATTTACACGCGGGCGGGAGACGCGGGCACGACGCGGCTGGTTGGCGGCCAACGCATAGCGAAAGACGACTTGCGGATTGAAACTTACGGAACCGTGGACGAGTTGAATTCCTTTGTCGGCGCCGCGAGGATAACGGCCGAAGAGCTTGCGCACAGGACTGGCGGACTGGGCGATCTCGCAACGATCCTGAAACGGGTACAGCACGAGCTTTTCAATCTCGGATCCATTCTGGCGACTCTGCCGGAGGATGTGCACCCGAAACAACCTACGGTGACCGAAATCGAGGTTGAGCAACTGGAGCGCGAAATCGATCGCGCTAATGCTGATTTACCGGCGCTCCGTTCGTTCGTGCTCCCGGGTGGGAGCAGGCTGGATGCGGAACTACACATTTGCCGCACGGTGTGCAGACGTGCTGAGCGTTTGCTTGTAACGCTGGGTCGGGATCAGGATGTGCCGCCGGAAGCGCTCAAGTACTTGAACCGTTTGAGTGATGCGTTTTTCGTGTGGAGCCGGTGGGCGAATCAGCTTACGCACGCGGCTGAGACCCTGTGGGAGCCGAACCAGTCGGCAAGCGGCACGGCCCGGCATTGAGATCCCATCCACATGCCATTGAATGAACGCAGCTCCAGCGGAGCCTGGGCGGCGTTAACGGCCAGTTTCCTCGGGTGGACTCTGGATGCTTTCGACTTCTTCCTGGTAGTGTTCTGCCTGACGGCGATCGGCAGGGAATTCCATCAAACCGACCGAGCGCTGGCGATTTCGATCTGGTTGACGTTGGGATTTCGGCCGGTCGGAGCCTTTCTGTTTGGCTTAATGGCCGATCGGTACGGGCGGCGGCTGCCGTTGATGATCGATCTGGTCTTCTACTCAGTCGTGGAGGTCGCGACCGGCTTTGCACCGAATTTCACGAGCTTCCTCATTTTGCGTGCGCTCTTTGGGATCGGGATGGGCGGCGAGTGGGGCGTTGGGGCTTCGCTCGCGATGGAAAAGGTACCCGCGCGCTGGCGAGGCGTTTTGTCCGGCTTTTTGCAGCAAGGATACGCGCTTGGGAATTTGCTTGCCGCACTCTGCTACTTCATTGTCTTCCCGCGATTCGGCTGGCGACCGCTGTTCTTCCTGGGCGGACTGCCGGCGCTGCTCGCGCTATTTGTCCGGTTTAGAGTGCAGGAGTCGGAAGTCTGGCGGCAAACGAAGCGCGAAAGTTGGCGTCAACTGGGGTCAGCGATTACAGCGAATTGGAAGCTGTTTCTCTATCTCGTCGTGCTGATGACAGGCATGAACATGGCATCGCACGGAACACAGGATATGTACCCGACGTTCCTGCAACGGTTCTGGCATTTTGGGGCTGAGAAACGGGCGGCAATCTCGGCGATCTCAATGGTCGGCGCGATCATTGGCGGTGTCGCGGTAGGACTGGCTTCCGATCGCTTCGGGCGGCGCAAAGCGATTGCCTGGTCTCTGATATGCGCGATCGCAAGCATACCGCTGTGGGCGTATGCGCCGCTCGTGGAGCTGCTCATCACGGGTGCATTTCTGATTCAATTCTTCGTCCAGGGCGCGTGGGGGGTGATCCCGGCTCATCTTAGCGAGTTATCGCCCGACGAGATCCGAGGCTTTCTGCCAGGGTTTGCTTATCAGTGCGGCGTGTTGATAGCCGGTTCCGCAGCCTATGTGGAGGCAGCAGCCGCCGAACACATGAGTTATGCGACGGCCATGGCAGCGACAGCGGCAATCGTGTGTGCGTTTACCGCAATCGTCGCCGTGCTCGGACGCGAAAGGAAGGCAGCGGCGTTTGGGTTACCGGCAACGGCTGGGGCGGGCAGGGATTAGCGGTTCGAAAGAGAAACTGCAATTGCCGGCGCGGATGATTCTAATTTTGCAGGCTAGCGGTTCTGGCCATCAAGACTAAACGTCACGGTTACTGGAGCCGAAACACTGATAGGTTTGCCATCGAGAAGCGTGGAGCGATATCTCCATTGCAGAACGGCCTCCCTCGCTGCATTTACCAGCAGTGGGTGGCCCCGCACCAGTTGGGCATTCTTCACCGTTCCGTCATCAGCAATGAGCACGGTGAATTCGACCGAGCCTTGAACGCCTGCAGCTCTTGCGAGCGGGGGATAAGCGGGCTGCACCTGGCTGATCAGGTTGGCCGCCGCGACGCCCGCCCCGATTCTTACCGCTTGCGGGACGCCGCTGTCGTTCGTCACGCTGTAGCCGGGTGGCACTTCGAACATCTTTGGATCCGGCTCGTCACGGCTCAGTTGCGTCAGCGTCACAACTTGGGTTCCGTGGCGCGGGTCGGAGTGCTTCAGCGTGACGTTCATATGGAGTTCGTCCGAGTACCAATATTCGTCGGTGGCAGTTATCGGCTGATCATTGCCGTCGGCTCCGGCGGGTATGGTTCGGGATTGACGATATCCGTGAACAGTAAGGCCGTCAATGGCCGAAATGCCCAGATCCTCCCTCTGAATGCCGGGCCGCACGGGCAGTGGGGATTGGGCCGTTTTGGGCGGCAAGACCCTCGCCGTTGCCTGCATCGTCGCGGGCACTAGCGTGGTCCTAGTGCGCGTGTTGGGATCGAATATGGTGATGTCGCGGATTCGCCCTTGGCCGTTGTCGGAGGGAGTCAGATAATACCGATTCTCGTTGTGAGTTCGCCCTTGTGAGTCGCGAGCGATCGTCGTCATAGTTTTCGTGGTCACGGTTGTGCCGTCCGCGAGCGTTTGGGTGTTGTCCATGACGGTTGTTGCACTGAATGGTGCATTGGGAACGGCGGGAATGCTAACTACGTAAAACCACGTGGCCGCGCCGACCGAGACGTATGGGGCCTCCCCGGGTGTTTCCTGCGCTGGTAGCCCACCAGCTAAAGCAAAAAGCGTGACGCAAGCGCAGAGGCAAGAGCGATACATAAACGGCACCTCAACGGGAGTATAAAGACATTTCGGTTACCTGGCTATCGCTTGCGTTACATGTCGCAGCTAAAGCCGCAATACTAGTCGAGTTGAAAGATGACTGATACCTTGGTCCGCGCTTCCATTGGTACGCCGTTAACAGTGCTCGGCCGATACCGCCAGCGCATAACGGCGTCGCGGGCAGCATCGACCAATAGCTGCGGGCCGCGGATGAGTTGAACCGATTTAACAGCGCCGTCTCGCCCGACGGTGGCGATGAATTCGACCGTGCCCTGTAAGCGAACCGACTTGGCGAGCGGTGGGTACGCAGGCTGCACGCGGGAGACAAGGATCGGCTGCTGAACCTGCGTCGGCAAGGTGTTAGGCAGCGACGGAGCAACGGGCACCGTTTGCAGGCCTTCCGGGGCCACTGCTGCATTGTTGTCTGGTCCGGCTGAGTTGAGAGCAGTGTCGGGCGGCGGAGGTACAGACGGCGGCCCCGATGGGTTCCCGGTCGGGGTAACGAGACCAACGACAAGGACGCTGCGACCGCTTGGTTTCGCTGCCGGTTTTTGGCCGTGCGCATGGACTTCCGAAGCTGTCCCGGAGGCCGATGCTCCCGAGTTCCCGAATTCCGCGCGATATGCAGCTTCCGTGTCCGCGTCTGAGACGCCGCTGGCAAGCGAGGGAGCCGCGGCGCCGGGGCGTCCAGCGGTCTGCGCCGGATACCCGGACAGCGGGTGCTGTTGTGCCGCCCGAAAGGTATCTCCAGCAGCGTTAGGCGGCCGGCCACGAACGTCTGTTGC
>JAFARV010000015.1 GCA_019245255.1 Acidobacteriaceae bacterium
TGAAAAGAAGGGGACCTGTTCCTGCTCGACGCGGCTTCGCTCGGTGGCGACACGCATCGTAAGCCGATGTACAGGTCACCGCTATACACGAATGCAGGCGCGGATATCGCAGGAAAGGGCTTTTGGGGAGCGTTCGGAACCTGGGAAGACGGCAAAGGTACCCGTTGGCTGTACGCGCCAGCTTGGGGGCCGGTCAATCCGGCAGTTCCCGGCTTTCCTGTGACCAATGGACCCATTCCCGATGGCAGCATCATGGCTTTCAAGGTGGAAGAGAAAGATGGCCAGCCAACGTTGACACCCGCTTGGAGTTCCCGCGACATGGCGCTGCCCGAGCCGCCTGTGATCGCCAATGGAGTGGTCTTTTCCATTTCGAGCGGTGAGTTCACCCGCCAATTTAGTGAGAGCGGACAACTCTACACGGCCGAGCAAAGGATCGCGAAGGCAATCGGGAATGCGACTCTCTACGCTTTCGACGCGCTGACTGGCAAAGAACTGTTTTCGAGCGGAAAGGCGATGACGTCCTTTACTCATTTCGGAGGGCTTGCCGTATCGGACGGCCGCGTTTATTGCACAACCTTTGATGGCACACTCTATGCCTTTGGATTGAAGGGCGAGTGAGCGGAGACCATTGTGTCGAAGAAAAGACCCAGAATCAGCGATCCTTGCTCTTCTGAAACTTGCCCTGGATCGTAAGCGCGCTGGAGAGCGAGCCCATCGAGTAGCGCCTCCAGAGCAATTCTGCAGACCGCTGTTCTTTCCTCGCCGAGCTGCAATTCGCAGGGCAGCGCGGGGCTGAAGGACTGCCGCAATTTGTCTTTCAGTTTGCGGAGTCGCTCCGCCAGATTCCTCTTTCCGTGCCGGACGGCATAAAGCTTGAATTCGAGCATCAAAATGCTCCAGCCGCGATCGGCGATGCGCGACGTGTAGAAATCGCGGAACAGCCGCACCTGGTCACTATCCCCCGAATGTTCGTCCAATATCGCGCGGAGCTCCTCAAATAGGATGCTGGCGCGTTCCTCGAACATGGCGAAGAAAAGATCCTCTTTCGTTTCGAAGTGTGCGTAAAAGGCCCCGCGCGTGTATCCGGCGTCTGCTGCGATCTCCTCGATGCGCGCTGCTTCGAAACCGCGCCGGATGAACACACGCTCCCCGGCGCGCAGCAGCTTCTTCTTGGTCACTTCGGTTTTCTGCTGATGCTTATTCAGCCGGCTTGCAGCAGGCATCTGTCTAAATTATATACAATCGTGAATGCAATTTGATACATTGATGTATGTAATCCTATGGCGCGCTGTCTTCCGCTCGTGTTCATTGCTGTGGCAGGTACTACGTTTGCCCAGATGAGCGCTCCCGGATCCGGTCCGGCGAATTCCAGCCGGGCCGTTCCATTGCCCGCGTCCGGACGCTCTGCCCCCGGTTCGGTTACCGCCCAGCAGTTGCCGAATAGCAGCGGCGGAGTGAGTACCGTGTCCCCATCCGTTCAGGTTTCTGGCGACTTCGCCGGCAGCGTGTCGAACTCCGAACCGGGAAGCGGACCGCTGAGCCTTTCGCTTCTTGACGCGGTTAACCTGGGTTTGCGTGCGAATCTCGGAACTATATCAGCGAGCAGCGCCGTCCGCGCTTCACGCGCACAGAGGTTGCAGGCGCTTAGCGCGCTCCTGCCGAACATCTCCGCGCAGGCCAGCGAAACGGCAACGCAGGTAAACCTCGCAGCATATGGGTTCCAATTCAAATTGCCTCCGGGCAGCGGCTTCTCGATCCCGTCCGTTGTTGGGCCATTCAGCTACTCGTCGCTGGCCGGCTCAGTGAGCCAGTCCATCTGGGATCCTGTACAACTCCGCAATTGGCAGGCGGCCAAACAGACTGAGCAAGCGTCAGTGATGAACGCAAAGGACGCAAGAGAGCTGGTCGTGCTTGCCGTTGCCGGGACCTACCTCGAAACCTTGGCCGACACCGCCCGCGTCGAATCGCAGCGGGCGCAGGTCGCAAATGCGCAAGCGGTTTATCAACAGGCGGTGGTACGCAAAGAGGCCGGTACAAACGCGAAGATTGATGTCATGCGGAGCCTCGTCGAGCTGCAAACTCAGCAGCAGCGGCTGCAGTCGCTCGAAGCCGATCTTCGCAAACAGAAGATCACCCTGGCGCGGATCGTTGGACTACCGCAGGACCGTGAACTGACGCTTTCCGAAGGCCTGAGCTCTGAATCCGTCGGCGTTCCCGTGCTCGACACAGCTCTTCAGGACGCCATAAAAAACCGCTCCGACCTGCGCGCTGCAGAGATACAGGTGCGCGCGGCGCAACTGGCGCTCTCCGCTGCGCACGCAGAACGCTTGCCATCGCTTTCCTTGAGCGGCGATTACGGTGTGCTGGGCCCGAATCCGGCCAGTACACACGGCGTGTTCGCGGTCACTGGCGCTGTAAACGTCCCGATCTGGCAGGGTGGACGGATTAGTGCTGACGTGCAACAGGCCGAGGCTACGTTGCATCAGCGCCAGGCCGAGCTGGCAGACCAGCGAGCTCAAGTCGAGCAGGATGTCCGGAACGCTTTAATCGAGCTTGAAACCGCAGCCGGTGAGGTCCGGTTGTCTGAAACCAATCGAAACTATGCTGGCGAGACGCTCGCGGAGGCCCGCGACCGTTTCGCGGCCGGCGTTGCAACAACGGTCGAAGTCGTACAAGCGCAGGAGCAGGTGGCGTCCGCAGAATCCGACTACATCTCCAGCCTCTTTGCATTGAACCTCTCCCGGTTATCTCTTGCCCGGGCAACAGGACAGGCGGAGACCGGAATTCAAGATCTGCTGGAGGGGACACGCCCATGACTACGGAAGAGCAAACAAAGACCACAACTGCCGCGCCGCAAGCGCCCGTGACGCCGGCGGCCTCTTCGACCGCCCGCCGGTCTCAATCCGCGGGACGCCGCCGGACCTTTCTGATTTTCTTTGCCGTTCTGCTCGTGATCGGAACCGCAGGATTTCTCTTCTGGCTGCACGAACGGAACTTCGAATCAACTGATGATGCCCAAGTAGATGGTCATCTAAACTCGGTGAGTGCTCGAATCGATGGCACAATCACCCGCGTTTACGTGGAAGACAACCAGACGGTGACCGCAGGCCAGCGCCTGGTCGATCTTGATCCGCGCGATTATCAACTTGCGCTCGATCAATCCTCGGCACAGTTGGCGCAGGCACGAACGCTGGTGTTTGCCCAGGAGCCGAATGTTCCCATTACGCAGGTCGAGAACAGCACGAACATTACGTCGTCGGAAGCTGAAGTGGCGAATGCGCGTGCGGCCTTGGCCGCGGCCGAACGCGACAGAGAAACCGCCGTCGCACGTCTGAATGAAGCCCAAGCGAATAACGCGCGTGCACAGGCTGATCTCGCCCGTTACCAGCTGCTGATTGGGAAGGAAGAGGTCTCTCAGCAAGAGTTCGACCAAGTGGCCGCAACCGCAAAGGCGCAAGCCGCGAATGTAGCTGCAACTCAGGCCTCGCTCGCCGGGTCGTCACAGGTCGTCGACCAACGACAGGCTCAGCTCGCACAGGCTGAGTCGAAACTCGCCCAGTACCGCCGTAACGCTCCACAATCAATTGCGATTCGCCGCGCCACTGTTGAGTCAGAACGCGCCAACGCCCAAACGGCGCAGGCCCAGGTGGAGCAGGCACAGCTCAAACTCAGCTACTGCAATATTGTG
>JAFARV010000082.1 GCA_019245255.1 Acidobacteriaceae bacterium
CCATCATGTGACGAATTGGGTGCAGTAATCCCTCTGCACTCGAGGGATGCAGACCATAGCCGTTATCCGCGGCCGCCTGTATACGGCGGAAAGCGGGAAACAGAAATTCTTCTTCCTTCAGCATATGGGCGGTCAGCTCTTGTCCGAGTGCCTCAATTAATTCCTGCAGCTTCGCCAGTTCCGGCCTGCCCGCCCCATGGCGCATGTTCACTTTTGCTGCAAGGGTCGAGAGAACTGGAAGTTGGCGCCGCGAATACTCGTGGTGTGTCGCGATCACGTGGTCTGAAAGGTCGTTCAGCGGACACGTGAGCCAGCGGCAGTCTTCCTCGATCGGTGGCAAGCGCAGGGCCTCTTCGAGCTGGGTGATAACGTCTTGGAGCGACAGTCCTCGGCTCTCACACGCCTCAAAAAGCGGCTTGTTCCCCCCGCAGCAATAATCGATACCGAACGATTCTAAAACTCCAACTGCGGCCGGGTTATTGCGAACCAGGTCTCGCACGGTCTGCTGTGCATCTAGTGGCATTTGTTACCTCTACTGCAAGGGTAGGGTAAGCGGACATGTTGAGGCAGTGACCTAAGTCACCAGCGACCGAATCAAATTTCTGCGGCCTGCTCGGCTTCGAGCGCCGACGTATTGGGAATCGTGATTTCCGCGCCGTTCGCCTGAATGAGGCCCTGCGCCTGCAGACGCGCCATATTCCTCGACACAAGTTCGCGGACGGTGCCGATTTGCGACGCAATCTCCTGATGTGTGACTCCCAGATCCAGGACCAAGCCGGCACCGGACCTTTGCCCACGTGATTTGGCTTCGCGCAGTAGCCAGGAGATCAGGCGCTGTCGCAGTGTGGTGAACGATAGCTCCTCGATGATGCCCACCAGGCGGCGCAAACGGCGGCCGACGACTTGCAAGACCTTTAAGGCGAGCTCGGGATTCTCCAAACAGGCGGCCTGGAAGTCTTTGCGGGACAGGAAAATGATTTCAGACGATTCAACGGTGGATGCAGAAGCGGGGAAAGTGCCGCCGTCGAAGACGGGAAGCTCGGCGATAGATGCTCCGGGACCCTCGATCGCCAGCACCTGCTCGCGTCCGGTCCGCGAGCTCTTGAAAATTCGTACCTTCCCGCTCACAATGACGTGCAAACCAGTGCAGGCTTCGCCTTCAGAGAACAGAAGTTCCCCTGCCGTGAAGCCCTTGAGAACCGCGCGTGCCGCTACGGCCCGCAGTTCGGAGTCGCTCAACGGCGCAAACAGCGCATTTGAGCGGAGAGTTGCGGAGATGGTTTCAGGTGTCGTCATGAATTCGCGGCCATCACTTTGACCGTTCGCCGCTTCTGTCCACTGCGTTCCACTGTTCGTCGGATTCAATCGAGACTGCGCCGTGGCGGCACGCCCACTCCTCGAAACCAGCGGGAAGGTTGCGCGCTTTGAAGATGTTCGCCAGCTTAATGGAAGCGATCCCTTGCCACGTTACGGCGCGCAGATTTGCGTTCCTCAGGTCTGCTTTATCGAGACGCGCGCCGGTCAAGTCCGCTCCGGACAGGTCGGCACTGGACAAATCCGCGTCCCTCAGGTCGGCGTGCACCAGCCTGGCACCCTCGAGGATGCTACCACGCAGATTGGCGGTGTTCAGCTCGGCATAAGACAAATTGGCAGATCGGAATGAGCTTTGGCGAAGATCCGCAGACCCGAAGCTTGAGCGTGTCAGGTCGGCTTTGTCCAATCGGACACCTTGCAGGAAGGCGTCGCTGAGGTCGACTCCCACCATCGGAACGCGATCGGCGTTCAGTTCCTGGAGCGCCTCTATTCGGCCCCCGCTGCCACCCTTACCTTGCGCCGTGTTGATCACTTGCCATGCCTGGTAATGTTTCTGTTTAACGCGATCGCCGGATTCAGCGAAGTAAAAGATAACAGCGATAAGTATGGAGAACGTGCCAAGGTACTCGAGAACTTCCAGCAAAGCCCATTTGCTTAAGAGATGCGCAGTCCAGGCGAACAGCCAATCGACAGCAAAGAATGGAGTAAGCCAGCGTTTCCCAATGCGCGCGTGATACTCACGCCACAGCTCCGGCCGCTTTCGTTCCTGGTGTATCACCATAGACGCATCTTCGGGTATGAGTCTAATCTTCACTGTATCTTCGGAGTATCGGCGCGAACAACGATCATATTAAGGTAGGCTGGGCGTTGCGATCTGGCGGGGAATATCTGCGATGAACGAGAAGCTTCGAATCGAAGAGATGGTTGGCCGTGTTACGAAATGGCGGCTATGGGGCCCCTATTTGAGCGAGCGGCAGTGGGGAACAGTTCGGGAAGACTATAGCGAGAACGGCGACGCGTGGAACTACTTTCCACACGATCACGCGCGCAGCCGCGCTTACCGCTGGGGTGAGGACGGCATCGCAGGGCTGTGCGACGAAGAGCAGCGCCTGTGCCTGTCGCTTGCGTTATGGAATGGCCGCGATCCCATTTTGAAGGAACGCCCCTTCGGACTAACGAACAGCGAAGGCAATCACGGCGAGGATGTGAAAGAGGTCTTCTACTATCTCGACGCAACACCGACTCACTCTTATCTGAAGATGGTGTACAAATATCCGCAGCGGGCATATCCGTATGACTGGCTCGTAGCTGAAAACCGGCGACGAGGCAGAGGCGAGCCTGAATTCGAACTGATCAACACCGATGCGTTCGACGATGACCGCTACTTCGATGTCTTTGTCGAATATGCAAAGGTCTCTTTTGATGATGTCCTCATGCAGATCACGGTTGCGAACCGCGGGCCGGAAGCGGCCGAGCTCCACGTGCTGCCGCAGATCTGGTTCCGAAATACGTGGTCGTGGGGCTACGATTCATCGAAACCTGAATTGAGAGCAGTGACGGATGGCGAGATTGAAATCCGCAATGATCAGCTCGGCGCTTATCGCTTCTATGCCGAAAGTGCCACGCGCTGGATGTTTACCGAGAACGAAACGAACACAGAGCGGCTCTACGATTCGCCATCGGGCAAGCGTTACTTCAAGGATGCGTTCCACCAAGCACTCACTCACGGGCGGACCGACGCCCTGAACCCGGCGGCAAAGGGTACGAAGGCCGCTGCATACTATCGCATCATGGTGCGGGCGAAGGGTGAAACAACCATTCGGCTCAGATTGAGCCGCGAGGGCACCGATAATCCGTTCGGGGATTTCGATCGGATTCTCAAAGCGCGCCGTTCCGAGGCAGACGAGTTTTACGCCGATCTCCAGCAAGATATCCAGGATCCCGACGAGCGCCTGATACAGCGGCAGGCATTTGCGGGTATGATTTGGACCAAACAGTTCTACTACTACGACGTTCCGCAATGGCTCAAGGGCGATCCCGCGCAAACGCCTCCGCCGCCCGCGCGCAAGTACGGACGGAATTCCGATTGGACCCATGTGAACTGTGCGGATGTTATCTCGATGCCTTCGAAATGGGAGTACCCGTGGTTCGCGGCTTGGGATCTTGCGTTTCATACCGTCGTATTCGCGTTGATCGATCCCGATTTCGCCAAACAGCAGTTGGTGCTGATTACTCGCGAATGGTACATGCATCCAAACGGTCAACTGCCCGCGTATGAGTGGGCGTTCGGCGATGTGAATCCGCCGGTACACGGCTGGGCGGCCTGGCGCGTTTTTCAGATCGATCGCAAACAACGCCGCCAACAGAATCCGAATGACCCCGGCGATCTTCCGTTTCTCGAGCGTATCTTCCATAAGTTGCTGCTGAATTTCACCTGGTGGGTGAATCGCAAAGACGCACAGGGACGCAACATCTTTCAGGGTGGATTTCTGGGCCTCGACAATATCGGAGTCTTTGACCGCAGCGCTCCGTTACCGACCGGCGGGTACATCAATCAGTCGGACGGCACCAGCTGGATGGCGATGTACTCGCTCAATCTGATGCGCATTGCACTTGAACTCGCGCAGCACAATCACGTGTATGAGGACATCGCAACCAAATTCTTCGAGCACTTCCTGGGCATCGCTTCTGCGATGACCAATATTGGCGACACGGGCATAGGCTTGTGGAACGATGAAGACGGCTTCTTCTACGACGTGTTGAATCTGCCGACGGGTCAAAACATCGCACTGAAGATTCGTTCCATGGTGGGGTTAATTCCGCTGTTCGCGGTTGAGACGCTGGAGCCGGCACTGCTAAACAGGGTCCCTGAGTTTGCGCAACGTTTGGAGTGGTATCTGAATTACCGCCCTGATCTGGCGGCTCTGGTTTCACGCTGGCGTGAACCAGGGTCCGGCGAGAGACGGCTGCTTTCACTGCTTCGCGGTCATCGCATGAAGCTGCTGTTGCGGCGTATGCTCGACACGAGTGAGTTCCTGTCTGATTACGGCGTGCGTGCGCTTTCGCGCGCACACCTCGATCAGCCATATACATTCCACTGGGACGGCCAGGTATTGGCGGTGAGATATCAGCCGGCAGAATCGGAGTCAGCACTCTTTGGCGGGAACTCCAACTGGCGGGGTCCGATCTGGTTCCCGACCAATTTCCTCATGGTGGAGTCTTTGCAGAAATTCCATCACTACTACGGCGACGACTTCAAGATCGAATGCCCGACCGGCTCGGGACGCTATCTGACAATCAACGAAGTCGCCGAGGAGCTGAGCCGGCGGCTAATCCGGTTGTTTCTCAAGAATGAGGAAGGCGTGCGCCCCGTCTTCGGCGAGTATGGCCGGTTTCAGAGGGACCCGCACTTCGAAGATTATCTGCACTTCTACGAATACTTCCATGGCGACACTGGCCGGGGACTGGGCGCTTCACACCAGACCGGGTGGACCGGTCTGATTGCAAAGCTGCTGCAGCCGCGTGCGCCATGCGCTGAGAAGCCGTGCCCGGAGGAACTCCTGGAAGAGATGGCATAAAGAGCTGTCGATCGGCTCAGATGCGATGGAAGCTTTTCAAGATGTCCTTGGTGCTATAGCGAAGGGCGATCGGTCTCCCGTGCGGGCATGTCATCGGATATTCGCAGGACGCGAGAGCGCGCAGCAGCCATTCCATCTTCTTCGGTTCCAGGCTGGTGTTGATCTTGATGGCGGCACGGCAGGCGATGGTTGCGCAAACACTTCGACGAACCTCTTCGAGCGATGCTGAACGCAGCTCGGCTTCCGCCGTGTCGAGAATTTCGAAGACGATCTTTTCGATGTCAGCCGGCCCGATAGCAGCGGGAGCGGATTTGATCGCGATGGTCCGCTGTCCGAATGGTTCGGTTTCAAAGCCGTGTGCCGTGAGCTCGTCCGCGATGCGAGCGTATTCGAATTGCTGCGATGGTGCGAGTTGAATGACGAGCGGCATGAGTAACTGCTGCACTTCAACGGTGCCGGCAGCGCGCTGGCGGAGAACCTGCTCGAAAAGGATTCGTTCGTGCGCCACGTGCTGGTCGATGATCCAGAGGCCGTCGCGCCCGGCGGCGATGATGAAGCTGTCGTGCAATTGCCCAAGCGGCCGTAAATCAGGCAGCGCATACAGACTATCTACGTAATCCCAGCCGGCGGGAAGATTGCCGAGTGAAGTGTGGGTTTCAGGTATGCGGCGAAGCGGCGCAGCCGGCGCACTCGGAATCCGCGGCGCGCCATTTTGTGGAACCGGGACGCTGTGCGGCTGACTCTGGCTGATGACGATCTCCGGCAATTCCTCCGCGCGCTGCGCGATTGATGTCTCGACCTCGATGTCTTCGGGTGCCATGGAAACCTGTTCAACACGCTGCGAAAACTCAGAGAAGGGCAATGCCGCGGCACGCTGAACGGGCATTTCATATCGTGAGGGCAGTGGCGAGGCCGGAATCGGAATGCTGGATGCCGGACGGCTTTGCATCAAGACTTCGCGAAGCGTATCGCGCACGAAATCGTGAACGCCGCCACTGTGGCGAAAGCGTACTTCCGTTTTTGACGGATGGACATTCACGTCCACTTCGCTCGGATCACAGTTCAGGAACAGCACCGCGAACGGGAAGCATCCGGGCGGCAGCAGGTTGTGGTATGCAGCTTGAATGGCATGCATCAGCGTCTTGTCTCTTATGAGACGGCCGTTGACAAACAGATAGACCGAATTGCGGTTTTGCTTCTGGATGTGAGGACCGGTAATCAAGCCCTCCAGGACGAAATGAGCGACATCCGGTTCGGCCGCTTCAGTCCTGTGGTCCCGGACATGAGGCGGGATATAAGGCGGCGGCAGCCGCAGCTCAAAGGTGTGCGGCTCGAGGTGAATCAGGTCCTCTGTAACCTCCGAGCCAAAGACCTGAAAGGCGCGATCGCGAATGCCAGAGACCGGAGTAACGTGCAGCAACTCGCGGCCATCGTGATACAGCTCGAACCGTTTGTTCGTGTGACCGAGGCTGTAGTGGGTGACCAGCGAGCCGATGTGTGCGAGCTCGGTCTGATCGGAGCGCAGAAACTTCTTGCGCGCGGGCACGTTGTAGAACAGGTCGCGAACGCTGATAATCGTGCCGACCGGGCGCGCGGCTTCATCGCAGCGAAGCAGTTTGCCGCCCGCAATCTCGACCCGTGTTCCTGTCTGCTCCTCAGCAGAGCGGGTCTCGAGAACCAGGCGGCTAACCGATGCGATGGACGGCAGCGCTTCACCTCGAAAGCCAAGGGTTGCGATCGAAAGCAGATCCTTCACGTCGCTGAGCTTGCTGGTGGCATGCCGCTCGAATGCGAGCAAGGCATCATCGCGTAGCATTCCGCAGCCGTCGTCCTGAATGCGGATGAGGCGGCGTCCGGCAGTTTCGATGTCGATGCGGATATCGGCCGCGCCCGCATCGAGCGCGTTCTCAAGGAGTTCCTTAACAACCGAAGCGGGCCGTTCCACCACCTCGCCCGCCGCGATCTTGTTCGCGACGTTATCGGAGAGGATGCGGATACGGCCCATTCAGATGAGACAGAACCGGAAGCGATCAGCCGCTCATTGCGGCGAGGAATTCGGCATTGCTGCGCGTCTTGCCGAGCTTATCGAGCAGTAGCTCCATCGATTCGACAGGCGATAACGGGTTGAGCACCTTGCGAAGAATCCAGACGCGATTCAGTTCTTCGCGCGGCATCAGCAGCTCTTCCTTACGCGTACCGCTCTTGTTGATATCTATGGCCGGAAATACACGCTTGTCGACCAGTTTGCGGTCGAGGTGAATCTCCATGTTGCCCGTGCCTTTGAATTCTTCGAAGATGACGTCGTCCATGCGGCTGCCCGTATCTATGAGAGCCGTGGCGACGATGGTCAGCGATCCGCCTTCCTCGATGTTGCGCGCCGCGCCAAAGAAACGCTTCGGCCGCTGCAGCGCGTTTGAATCGACGCCACCCGACAGCACCTTGCCAGAAGGCGGCACGACGGTGTTGTAGGCGCGGGCGAGACGTGTAATCGAGTCGAGCAGGATCACCACGTCACGCTTATGTTCCACCAATCGCTTGGCTTTTTCGATAACCATTTCAGCGACCTGCACGTGGCGGGCTGCCGGTTCATCGAAGGTGGAACTGATGACTTCGCCCTTGACCGACCGCTGCATGTCGGTGACCTCTTCGGGCCGTTCATCGATGAGGAGAACGATCAGATTCACTTCCGGATGATTGTTCGTGACCGAATTCGCGATGCTTTGGAGGAGCATCGTTTTACCGGTACGCGGAGGAGCGACGATCAGTCCGCGCTGTCCCTTGCCGAT
>JAFARV010000097.1 GCA_019245255.1 Acidobacteriaceae bacterium
CGACCCCCAAAGATCATTTGTAAGCGGCATTGGGATGCCGTGACGGAGCGCGCAACGGCTATCTCGCCACCCTAGCCCGAGCAACTGACGGAAGTTTAGCCATTTCCAATACGGATATTCTTGGCCGAAAAACCCTAGCGGGGAGAAATCTCCTAGCGGGAGTCCCCAGCTAGGACCTGTATAGGAGATCTATGCGTGTGCTACCAGGAGGAGTATCCCTTTTGATAAAACATCAGGAAAACTGTGTCCGCTGCCTAGGAATTCTTTCGGTCGATGATCTATGGGATACTGGACACAAGATGCCAGCACCACAGGGACATCCGCTCGAAGGCGAGATGCTACAAGGCACTCTCGACCTTCTCATTTTGCAAACGCTAGTTATTGGTCCAGCGCACGGCCATACGATTGCGCATATCATCGAGCAGCGCTCAGAAGAAGTTCTACAGGTGGAGCATGGTTCCCTCTATCCGGCCCTCCACAGGCTGGAAGACCGGGGTTGGATTGCGTCGTTCTGGGGCACTGCCGAAAACAACCGCAAAGCCCGCTACTACCGGTTGACCGCGGCAGGCCGCAAACAGCTTCTGGAACACACCAGCCGCTGGGACAGGCTGGTTCGAGCGGTCAATCTGGTTTTGCGACCGGCGGAAGAGTAAATGCCATATGGGCTGGAGCCGTTTTCTTCGACGAAAACACTGGGACGAAGCACGCGCCCACGAACTCGAGGTGTATCTCGAAATCGAAACAGAAGAAAACATTACGCGCGGCATGTCTGCCGAAGAGGCCCGCCAAGCCGCACGCCGCAAACTCGGAAACCCAACTCTCATCCGCGAGGAGATCTATCGCATGAACACTGTTACCTTCATCGAAAGCTTCTGGCAGGACTTACGCTTCGCTCTGCGAACCCTCGCCAAAACCCCGGGCTTCGCCTCCGTTGTTGTTTTTTCTCTCGCGCTTGGCATCGGCGCGAACACGGCGATCTTCAGTTTGATTAACGCGGCGCTGCTCAAAATGTTGCCGGTGCAAAATCCTGAGCAGCTTGTGCAGTTCAAGACCGCTGATTACTGGTTTCCTTATTCCGCCTATAAGGAATTTCGCGATCATAACCGGGTCTTTTCCGGCGTACTCGCCTTTCAGACCATCCATAACGTCGATTTCGAGGTGAACGGGCAAGCCGCTATCGCTAACGGGCAAGTCATTTCGGGAAATTATTTCTCAGTTCTTGGTGTCCCGGCGATCCTTGGCCGTACCATCACGCCTGAAGATGACCAAGTCGCGGGCGAAAGCCCGGTTGCCGTCATCAGCTATGACTATTGGCAACGCCGGTTTGCTCTCAATCCTACAGTCATCGGCAAGAAAGTCGTTCTGAACAACTCGCCATTCACCATCGTCGGCGTAACCGCACCAGAGTTCTTCGGCCTCGAACCCGGCGAGCGCATCGACGTCTCAGTTCCCCTCACTATGATCGAGCAGATCTGGCCTGGATACGCTGCAAAGGACACCCCTTACTATGTCTTAACCTCCCCCGTCCGCAATTGGCTGCGGATCATGGCTCGGCTTAAACCCGGAGTAACAACGGAGCGCGCGCTTCCCAACCTGCAGCCCATCTTTCGGGAAGCAGTGCGTGAAGCCCTTGCAGGCCTGAGTGGTCTGCCCTTCGATTCGCCCGCCGGCCGACGCATGATGCTTCAATCCAAGCTCCAACTAACGTCCGGCGGACAGGGCCTTGCCGCATTGCGACAGCGGTTTTCAAAGCCGCTGTTCATTCTCATGGCTGCTGTGGCGCTCCTGCTGCTGATCACCTGCGCGAATGTGGCAAATCTGGTCCTCGCACGTGCCAATGTTCGTTCGAAGGAGATCGCTGTCAGGCTTACCGTAGGCGCCGGACAGCTACGCCTGATGCGTCAGCTCATCACCGAGAGCGCTTTGCTTTCCATCATCGGGGGCGCTTTGGGTTTGTTACTTGCTTTCTGGGCCAGCCGCTCCTTATTAACCCTCGTGTCGCATTCATCCGCTCCGATATGGCTCAGGGTGCGTCCCGATAGCTCAGTTCTGAGCTTCACCATGCTCGTCTCCCTCCTGACTGCGCTCTTATTCGGCATCATTCCGGCCTGGCGTGCTGCGCGAACCGGGCTCACAGCGGCGCTGGTCGAAAGTACACGTATCTCGGGTAAGTCCAGCAGCCGCTCTTCAATGGCCAAAAGCCTCATCGTTTTGCAAATCGCTCTGTCGCTTGTGCTGCTAGTAGGCGCGGGACTTCTCGCGCGCAGCCTGGGGAATCTCAAAGACTTCTATCCCGGATTCAACAAAGACAACGTGTTGCTTTTCTCTGTTAACCCCGGCCTGGTCGGTTACAAGGACACGAATGCTCTTTATCGAACCCTGCTCGAACAGTTCAAGACGTTGCCCGGGGTCCGCGCAGCAAGTTTTTCTATGGATCCGCCGTTGTCTGGACACTTTAGCGGTACGGAGGTAAAGGTGGAGGGCTACAAGCCGCAGTCCGGTAAAGAGCTCACGCTCACGGGCCTGAATCTTGTTGGACCGGCATACTTCGCCACGCTTGAAAGCCCGATCCTCATGGGGCGTGACTTCACCACCGCTGATCAAGCTCATGCTCCGAAAGTCGCAATCGTCAATGAAGCTCTTGCCCGTACTTATTTCAGGGATACAAATCCGCTTGGCAGGCGAATCAGTATGCCGGGTTGGGTAGGCGACCCGAGCTGGTTTGAAATTGTCGGAGTGGCGAAGGATTTGAAGCAGCGCGATCTTCGGGAAGAGCCCAAGCCAATGGCCTACATGCCGGCTTCTCAATCGGGCGTCCCGTCGGGCGTTACGTTTGAGGTCCGTACCGCGATGAATCCCACAGCGATCTCGACAGCCATACTTCATACGGTTGCGCAAATCGACAGCCGTGTGCCAATTGTCAACGTCAGAACGCTTAGCGAACAGCTCGATGACTCGCTGCTCGCAGAACGTCTCGTTGCTTCGCTTTCTACCGTGTTCGGCGCGCTGGCGCTGCTTCTGGCGTGCATCGGTCTCTACGGTTTGATGACCTATGCGATCAATCGCAGGACACCCGAGATTGGAATCCGCATCGCCGTGGGCGCAACACGAGCACAAATTGCCGGTATGGTCCTGCAGGAAACCGTGCAAATCATTCTCATTGGCTTCGGGATCGGTATCCCGGCGGCAATTGCTGCAGGGCGTTTGATCAAGAGCGAGCTATACGGCCTGAAATCTGACGACCCCGTTACCATACTTCTTGCGATTTTCATCATGGCCACCGTTGCCCTCCTGGCCGCTTATTTCCCCGCGAGGCGAGCCTCGCGCGTGGACCCGATGGTAGCGCTGCGAACGGAATAACTGGTCCTCATTCTGGAGCGGGAGGGAGTTGCCCCCTGCTGGCTTCCTCCGCGCTTGAGGGTGGAGGCTGGACTTCTCGAAAGTGGAAAACGGAGCGTTGCAAATTCTTTTGAAACTGTGAGACACTTCTTATCGGAGTCCGATAAGAGAACGTCATGGAGCAAAAACGTACTGATCTTTTGCGTGGAACTCTCGACCTGCTCATGCTCAAAGCACTGTCCTTAGAGCCCTTGCACGGAGTTGGAATCTCTCGACGTATCACGCAAATCACCAAGGGGGCTTTTCAGGTAAGTTTCGGTTCGCTTTTTCCAGCACTACACCGCATGGAGGAAAGGGGCTGGGTAGAAGCCGAGTGGCGCTCATCCGACAACAACCGCCGCGCAAAATATTACCGGTTGACTTCCGCTGGGCGCGCTCAGCTCAAGGCTGAAGAGCGGCAATGGAATCAAATGGTGAAAATCATGACCGCGGCCGTTCAATCCACATGATTCCAGATTGGAGGCATCATGCCTAAGCGAATCCTAAGTTTATTTCGGAACCTCTTTCGCAACCGCGCCTTT
>JAFARV010000522.1 GCA_019245255.1 Acidobacteriaceae bacterium
TGAAGATTTGGCCGAAACGGCAGGTATGTCGCGTGCGCGATTTGCGGCGCACTTTCTTACCGTCAGCGGACAAACGCCCTTTCAATATCTTGCGCTTTGGCGCATCGCCGTTGCTCAATGTTTACTGAAGAAGGGCCAGCCGTTAAAGATCGTAGCTCCCTACACCGGCTATGCCAGTTCCGGCGCTCTTACGCGCGCGTTCTCCAAGTACATGGGCATTACACCCATGGCTTGGCTTGAGACGCAAACGTCTGCTATCTAGAAAGAACCGCCTTCACCAGATCCGCTACGCTGGCTAACGGGCGCACCAAGTCGTCGGGTATTCCGTGTCGGCGCTGCAAAAAAGATGCACTGTTGTAAGACACCTGAACCTCGCCGTTGGCACTTTCGGCAACAAGCACCTTAAGTGGAAGATCAATGGCGCTGCTTGGCGACGCCAACATAACCGGCGTTCCCATTTTGGAGCTTCCAAAGATGAGTAACTTCGTTGGATGCATTTCCAATCCAACTTTTGCAGCCTCGCCGCTATGATCGACAATCGCGAAAAGCTTTATCCCCTTTTGCGCCAGCAGCTCTTCGAAGTGTCGAACCACCTCTTCCACTGGACGTGAAGTCCGCTCCGTGACAATTCCATTTCCGCTTTCGATTCCCGTTTCCAAATTGCTGTTTTTCATGATGATCGAGTGATTCGCCCTCTTCAATCATGCGTCTCTGGGTACTTGAACCGCAAACACCGAGAGGCCCTCTCGACCCGGTCGAAAGTATCGTCTTGTTCTCATCAGAACGCAATAATCGAGGATTATGATAGTGTCATCTTCGCCCGGACGGCGAGAGTCAATGTTCGCCCCAGGTGTTTTCCTGTGAGGGCTGCGACAAGCATCATCCCCCGTCTACGCGAGCGTGAATGATGACCTGTATGCGAAACATCCTCTTGCTCGGTGATCTGTCTTCTCGAGGACCAGCGGTCCGCAAAGCCGTTCAGATTTTGTTAGCGGTAGTTGCTGCACTTCCGTCACTGCTGTTTTCCCAAACGGTCATGACGACCGGTGCGCTACGCGGTCGTGTGACTGACCCGAGCGGTTCGGTTGTCGCACGAGTTTTGATCCGGGTAACCGAAGCGTCGACGTCCGCCACCTCTTCCACAATGACGGACCGAGAGGGCGAATTCGTCTTCCCGTCCTTGCGAGTGGGTGTTTATTCTCTGCGGACGACGGCACCCGGTTTCGAAACGTCGAATATACGCAATATAGCGATTGAAGTTGGACAAGTCAGTACTGCGCAAATTCCGCTGACGATCGGTAACATCAACGAAGTGGTAGATGTGACGGACACAACACCAGTGTTGCGAACGACGGATTCGACTTTGAGCACGGTGGTAAATCGAGCGCTGCTTGATGGCTTACCACTCAGCGGACGCCGCTACACCGACTTCGCGCTGCTCACCCCGAATTCAAGCCCTGATGGGCAGTCGGGACTGGTAAGCTTCGCCGGCGAACAAGGCGGTGAGGATACGGGCTACGCGAATGGCAACGGTGCGAATGTCTTCACAGTGGATGGCGCCAACGCGACCAGCATGTATTTCGGCAACGCGCGCGGCGGAGAACGGGTGCCATATGTGTTCGGGGAGAATTCGATTCAGGAATTCCAGGTTGCCGTTTCTCCCTATTCGGCGGCCTACGGGGGCGGGGCGACAGGTTTTTTGAACACGGTCACCAAGTCTGGCACGGACAGCTTTTATGCCGACGCGTTCTACTTTAATCGGAACTCGGGAACAGGGGCGAACGATTCCATCGACAAAGCCGCCGGACTGCCACGGCCGACTGACATTTTGCAACAATTTGGCGGGGCGTTAGGCGGCCCCATTGCTCGCAACAAAGCCTGGTTTTACTTTGATTATGAACAGCACCGAGAGAAGAATCCCATCTCGGTGATCAATCCGGATTACCAAAACCTCTCGCAAACGGCTTTCAATGTTCCGGCCAATGTTCAGCTGCCCGCGCCCAACGGACCCTTGCCCGTGGCAAGCTCGATCAGTCAGCCTGACCCGACGAATCCCATTTACCTGCAGCAGGTTTCAAACGCGCTGAATGCCGTCAACAGTAACCTGGGCACACACTCGCG
>JAFARV010000730.1 GCA_019245255.1 Acidobacteriaceae bacterium
AAGGATGCGGGTTTACCATGATCGGCATACGGTAGTTTGCCCGAATCAAATTCGACAGTTTTTCCTTCGGGGAGGAAGGTAACTTTCGGCACATCCCATTGTATCGAGGCGGGCAATTTCGGCCGTCAAAACTCGAACTGCAAGCGCACACTGCCGCTTGTTTGCGGAGCTATTGCGGTACCGGAAAACAGGCCCGCAAAATCAATAACATTCAGACGGTCTGTGATATCGTCTAACTCTGCCTCAAAACGCAATTGTTGTTTCTCGTGGCGCCACACCTCAGCACTGCTCGAGAACGATAACGAAAAGTTGGGCCGCACGCGGCCCCGAGAAAAGTTGACGCGACTTATAATCGCAGGCCCATATTGCGCGATGAGATCGGGGATGTCAGCATCCCCGTTCAGTTCGACGGGCAACCCACTTCCGTACTGAGCTTCAGATGCTACCCAGATGCGTCGCGTGAGATCATATCTCGCGCGAGCGCGAGCGGTATTGCGCTGGTCCTGTGAGATCGGAAAACTAGAGACCGGTCCAAGTACGCCCTCAGCATCGCTGCCGAGAAACAGACCGCCGGCCACTGGTAACTGCGCCACTCCGAACATATTTGAATAACTCAGGAATCCCGATAACCGTCCCCAGTGCGGCAGATCCAACTTCACGTCGACGCCATGGATCTGCGCGCTATGGAACGCTATCGGAAAGCTGATGCCGGTGTTCAGAAATACATCGTCATCGGCATAGTTGCTGAAAGTGCGCCGGTAAAAGCTGATATCCAAGCGCGCCTTGTTCAGAATCGCCTTGCTCAAGCCCGCTTCGAGGTAGTTGCCGCGCGATGGGCGGACCGGAATGCGAAGCACTTCCGGAGACAATTGATCGACGGCCGGTGAACTCGCGAGCAGCAGGTTCTCGATCGCGGGAGTCTGAAACGCGCGATCATACGAGAACCGCAGAACCAGATCCGCGGGACGAACGTAATAGGCGAGTCCCAGACGCGGGCTGAACGCGTGATCGTTCACGACAAACGAGTAGTGATCCCACCGCATGCCGGCGCTTACTGTCAGATTGCCGAGCAGCATGGTGTCCTGCGCAAACAACGCTTGTTCACGGTCGAGTCTGTGATCG
This sequence comes from Acidobacteriaceae bacterium, assembly GCA_019245255.1. GTDB lineage: Bacteria > Acidobacteriota > Terriglobia > Bryobacterales > Bryobacteraceae > Bog-105. The sequence goes on from JAFARV010000730.1 coordinate 1,123, forward strand.
CCGAAGTTGAATGCCACAGGCGTGCCCGGATCAAAGAACGACGGATCGGTAATCGTATATTGCAGAGCCTCCGTAACCGGCGTGTATAGTGCATCGGCACCGAACTTCAGATCGTGATGCTTCTTGTCCCAAGACAGCATGGCATTGGCGTAACTGCGCCGGAAGCCGCGCTGCTGTGCCGCGATGATCGGTACAGAAAACGGATTTGACCCGAGGTTTGCCGCCAGGTCCTCTACCGATGCTCTGACGTTCAGGAGCATGTCTGCCGAGAAGGTGTGAGCCCAGCCGAGTTGACCCGCGCTTTCGGGTGTAGATCGGTCCTGCCGCTGGCCCGCCAATTCCTGCAAATTCTCGTTAGGTACTTCGAAGTGGGCGATGCTGTGGTGGGCCGCAAGGAAGACTCGATCTGCGGGCGTGAGGTCGATGCTATATGCGCCGCCAGCGCTCGCGAGCGTGCCTGAGTTTGTGTAGTTTCCCAGCACAGGCGGATCCAGGTAGCGGTCTGTGCGACTGCCCGAGCCGTCGAGCGTCAAGGAACTCCGATCCCAGCCGTAGGTGATGGACGCGGCACCGGTCTCGGTCGCGAAACTTCCGCCGCCGATCGAAGCAGAGCCGTGAAGGCCATTAACGATATCGTGGGTTGTGGTGACCTCTATCACTCCGCCGAGCTTGCGCCCATATTCTGCGGGGATATTGCCTGTGATTACGCTCATCTCGCTGACCTGATCTGTGTCAAGTCCCGGTGAGAACGCGGGCGAACGATTCTCCTCCATCGGCATTCCGTCGACAACGAACTGCGTTTGGTATTCCGACCCGCGCGGATGCAGAACTCCGTTTGCTTCGAACAGCCATCCCGGTTGCATGTCGATCAGGTCGAGGATGCCGCGGCCGGGGATAGGCGATTGCTGTTCGCGGATCTGCTGGGAGCTGATCGAGTAGTCCACGCCGCTGCGATGGGGGTCAAGCACAGTCGCCTGATCGGTGACAACCACCTCAGTTGATGCCACGGGCAACGCGAGTTGAATGTGCAGCTCTTTGGGAACCGCCGAGCGCACCTCCAAAGTGGAGCAGTAGGGTTTGAATCCGGAGTG
>JAFARV010000906.1 GCA_019245255.1 Acidobacteriaceae bacterium
GACAGGGTCGACGTCACCGTGGGTGGCGCAGTGGAAGACCAGCAGGTGGACGAGTTGCCGATCAACGGCCGGAACTGGGCAACGCTAACCTCTTTAGTGCCGGGCGCGATCGACAACGGCGCAGGCGATCAGCGCACCATCCGATTCGCGGGCCACGGTCTGGATGACAACAATCTCACGTTAGATGGCCTCGACGCAACCGCCGTCTTCAACCAAATGCAGCGCGAATATGTCCGCCTCACTATCCCACTCGACTCTATCGCCGAGTTCGACGTGAAGAGTCAGACCTTCGGCGCTGATGTCGAAGGAGGCACCGCTGGCGGACAAGTCGCGGTAGTTTCGCCTTCTGGAACGAATACGTTCCATGGCGACCTTTTTGATTATTTCCGCAATAATGCCATCGAGGCGCGCACGCCATTCAACGGACCCTCACCCAATCCGTTCCTGCTGAATCAGTTTGGGGCTGGTGTCGGTGGCCCTATCAAAAGAAACAAGCTTTTCTTCTATGCCAACTACGAAGGCTTGCGCCAGCGGCTCGATGGGACGCAAATCGGACTAGTTCCGAGCCCGAGCCTGATCGCCAAAGCTGAACTGGCATCTCCAGCTTTGACGCCGATTCTGCAGGCCTTCCCGGTAGGCACGTCACCCACTTCGAAGCCCAACGTCTGGACGTACGATGCTCGGGGTCGTCAGATCGACAACGAAGATTCGGGCATGATCCGCCTCGACTATCACCTCTCGGACAAGACCACTTCCTTTGTTCGCTTCAACTCGGACGAGGCTTTCGAGACGACGCCGACCGGCAATCTCACAGCTCTGACCCTCTACGACACGAAGGCTAACAGCGGCGCCTTCGAGTTGCTGCACGCCTTCAGCCCCACGTTGGTTAGCGAGTTTAAGTTCGGAGTAAACCAGAACTTCTATCACAGCGGCACTGCCTCTCCGTTGCCGTATACCTTCAGCATTTCAGGTTTCAGTACCTTTGCCGGTCACACCACCTCCGATAACCCTTCCAAGACCATCAGCGTCCTCGATGACTGGTCCTGGTCAGAAGGTAAGCACACATTGAAGTTCGGCTTTGAAATGAAGCGGGCCTTCATGAACCAGGGCACTTCTGCAAGAGGTACACTGACCTACAGCTCAATCCAAAATCTCGTCAACAACGACGTAAACACTGCTTCCTATACGGCCTTGCTACCCCTTGTGCGCCAACGGAAAACTGAGTACTGGATGTACGCCGAGGACGAATGGAAGGTGACCGAGAACTTCACCGTCAACATGGGTGTTCGCTACAACATTTTCAATGCATTGCACGCGCTGAACAATCAGGCCCTTCCATTTGACTTCGGCACATGCGGCGGCTTCTGCCTAAAGACCGACTCCTACTTCCATCCCCGGTACAACGATGTTGACCCACGCGTCGGTCTCGCTTGGGCTCGCGGTAGCACTGTGCTCCGAGCGGGTGGCGGCATCTACCATACCGACGGTCAACTGGACGACCAGAACCTTCCCATCTCTAACACTGTCCAGGCGTACTCGTTCAACAGCGCCAACCCGCTCTACGCTGGCTTGTCGTACCCACTCACGCCGTATCTTGCCTATGCACAGGCTGGCGGGTTGGGCGTCGTTTCCCCCCGTGATCTTGATCGCAATCGCAAAGACGATTATGTTGCTGCTTGGGTCGCTTCCGTGCAGCAGCAACTTCCCTTCAACTTGCTTGGCACCGTGAGCTACCTCGGCAACAAAGGCACCGACGTCCTAACCACCACCTACGTCAATCTCGCGGTGCCACCACAGAATTTGGTTCCGCATCCGGCATTCGGCGCGGTTTCGTGGCGTGGCGACGTCGGAAACAGCACCTTCGAAGGCTTGCAAATAAACGTTCGGCGCGCTTTCACCAATGGACTCCTGCTGAGCGCGAATTATATGTGGTCGCACTCCATTAACGACGGCAGCATCGGCGGCGGGGAGTCGGACACCCCCCAGGACTCGTTCTGCCGCGCCTGCGACAAAGCCAGCAGTGACAATGACATCCGTCATACGTTCAACTTGTC
>JAFARV010000997.1 GCA_019245255.1 Acidobacteriaceae bacterium
AAGAGCCAAAAATCGTCTTTCTTCAGATTCGTAATCGGGTGCCCCTGAGCGTCTTCAGCGATGACGTTGATCTCGACCAGCCGTGTCGTCGAGCGCAGGGTTAGATCGGAACCAGGTGACACTCCGGAAAGCGCCAATGCGATCAAACTGGCTGCGATCGCAACTCGGGGAAGCCCCATGGTTTACGATCCTACATCTTTATGTAGACGCAGTACGTCGCTATGCAATGCGCCGAGCGCCACGCGAACACCTCAGATCGGGCGACGGGGAGGAAGAATCGCGGAGAACGCTGCGAGCCGCTTTGGAGCGATGGTTCGGTGGTGAGCGGTAGGGGCTTCCGGTGAGGCTATTCGTAGCGCAAGGCGTTACTGGGATCAAGGCGCATGGCGCGGCGCGCCGGGATGTACGAGGCAAAGAGCGCGACGGCGGCGAGAAGCAGAGCTACGCCCGCAAATGTAATGGGGTCGGTGGCAGTAACGCCAAATAGCAGGCTGGAGAGGAAGCGCGTCACGCCTATGGCTGAAGCAATGCCAATGAGCACGCCGGCAAGCGCGAGCCGGGTACCCTCACCGACAATGAGACGCAGGATGTCGCGATGTAATGCGCCAAGCGCCATGCGAACACCGATCTCCTGTGTGCGGCGCGCGACCGAGAACGCAACAACTCCATAAATGCCGACGGCGGCGAGACCCAGAGCAGCGGCAGCAAAGGCGCCCACGAGAAGAAGCAGAAACCGCCGCTGCGCGAGCCAGCCTCCCATTTCATCTGTGAACATCGAAAACTTCACGGGAATATCGGGAGCGACGTCGTGGAAAATCCTGCGCGCTACCGGAGCAATGTCGCCTAATGGCGCGGTGCTGCGGATGAGAACGGTGGGCGATGCATTGAGGTTCATTCCACGCTGGCGGTAATCCACATAGATGATGGGACTCGGAGGAAAATCCAGCCCACGCGCGCGAATATCGCCGACAACACCGACAATAGTAAGCGGCTTCGGATTGCCATCCATATTTCCGAAATCGATCACCTGACCGATGGGGTCCTGATTCGGCCAGCGGATGCGAGCTAAGGTTTGGCTGATTACGGCAACATGGGGCGAAGTGAGACCGTCCTGATCACCGAAGATGCGCCCGCGAATTACTGGAATGTTCAAGGTACGGAAGTATCCCTCGCCGGCGACTGCGTACAAAGCGTGCCCGACTTGGGAACGATTCTGCGCGATGCGGTCCCATTCATCGAAGTTCGCGGGCGGTTTGTGACCATTCAAGATCAAGAAATCTCCGTCGGCGAGATTGTCGCCCGCCGCGACGGGCAATGCGCCGGCGAGACCCAGCGTCTGCACGCCCGGAATAGCACGCAGGCGCGTTAGCAAGTGATCGAACTGCTGGATCTGACGGATAGTTGCCGGCTCATCCTGCAGAAAATCGAGCGGTTTCGGAGATGAAAACTGCACGGCTAGCAGGCTCGCCTGACTAAATCCCGGAGTTGTGGAGATGAGCCGCAGGAAACTGCGCCCAAGCAGGCCGGCGCCGATGAGAATCAGAAGGGTCATGGCAATTTCGCCGGTGACCAGGAAGCTGCGAAACGTATGACCAGCCACGCCGCCTGTGTATGTGCGCGAGCCGGAAGTCAGGGATTGCCGGATATCTCCTCGCACGGCACGCCACGCCGCAAACAACCCTAAGGACACGGCCACAGTTACTGTTGCCGCGACAGCGAACAGTAAGACCGGTGTGTCGATGGCGATTTCTGCTTGTCGGGGCAGATCCGCAGGCACGATCGCCGGCAGGGCACGAACCGCTGCTACGGCGAGCAGGATGCCGAGAAGACCGCCGGTAAAGGACAAAACGAATGACTCAGCCAAGAACTGCTGAACGAGGCGGAGCAGGCCAGCACCGAGCGTGACCCGAACAGCCAGTTCCTGCCGGCGAGCGGAAGTGCGCGCCAGGAGTATGCCGGCGACATTGGCACAGGCAATCAGCAGCAAAAGGCCGACAGCGCCCGCTAGTGTCAGCAGAGCAGTACGCACATCTCCGACCATTGCG
>JAFARV010000287.1 GCA_019245255.1 Acidobacteriaceae bacterium
TTCAACGACCAGGAAACCGGCAGGAACATCGGCAACGTCATTCTCGGCAAACGCGCCATGCGTGAAACCGATCTCCTCGCCTTCGAAATAGCCGTGAAGGAAGGCCAGCCGGGCATGGTGATGTGCTCCTACAACAAGGTCAATGGCGACTGGTCTTGCGAGAACAACTATCTGTTGAATGAGGTCCTCAAAAAAGAGTGGGGCTTCAAAGGTTTTGTGGTTTCAGACTGGGAAGGGACCCACAGCACGGCGAAAGCGGTGCTCGCCGGGCTTGATAATGAGGAGCCGGGTGATCGATATCTCGGCGAGAAGTTGAAACAAGCCATTGAGAGCGGGCAGGTTCCGATGTCGCGCCTCGATGACATGGCGCATCGCATTCTGCGGACCGAATTCGCTGCCGGTATTGTTGACGACCCGCCCGGTGGACATGTAGTCGATCCTTTCTGGGGAGCGCAGGTCTCGCAGACGATTGCCGAACAGGCATCGGTACTGCTCAAGAACAGCGATGGCCAATTGCCGCTGAGTGCCGGGAACACAAGATCCATCGCGCTGATTGGTTCGCATGCCGATACCAGCGTTCTTTCGGGCGGCGGCTCGGCACAAGTGGACCCTCCGGGTGGTGGACCCAGCAGGTTTCTTGGTCCTCCCGTATGGTTTCCTTCCTCGCCCATGAAAGCCATTGCCGCGAAAGCGCCAAATGCCGAGATTGCTTATAACGACGGAGCGGACCCCGCAGCCGCGGCGGCATTTGCCAGGAGGTTCCAGATCGCAATCGTCTTTCTTCATCAGCACACCACGGAAGCAATTGATTTGAAGACACTGACGCTTCCGGATAATCAGGACGCGTTGGTTCAGGCAGTAGCGCAGGCGAATCCCCATACCGTCATCGTGCTCGAGACCGGGGGGCCGTGTGCAATGCCTTGGATCGATCACGTAAAGGCCGCCGTTGAGATCTGGTATCCCGGAATCCGCGGCGCCGATGCGCTTGCAAATATCCTCTTCGGCGATGTGAATCCGTCCGGCAAACTGGCCGTTACCTTCGCAAAGTCCGATGCCGATCTCCCGCACCCGCAGATCCCGGGAATCGATCTCAAACCGGACCCGAATAATCCTCCCGAGCATCGTTGGGACCTGCCGCCGTTCGACATCGATTACACAGAGGCCTTGAAGGTCGGATACAAATGGTTCGACGCAGAAAATAAGCAACCGCTCTTTGCGTTCGGCCATGGTCTGTCCTATACGACGTTCTCCTATTCGGCGTTGCAGGCTGATACAGAATCTGTTTCTTTCACGGTGAAGAACACGGGAAAGCGTGCGGGCGCAGAAATCGCACAGGTATATTCGACTATCCCGGATAAAACCGAGCCGCCAAAACGTTTGGTTGCGTGGCAGAAAATCCAACTTTCGCCCGGCGAATCGAAGCCTGTAACACTCCGGATCGACCCTAAATTCCTCTCGGTCTTCAACGAGCAAAAGGACGCCTGGGAACTGTTGCCCGGCGAGTATAAGTTGCTGGTGGGTGGCTCGTCGGATTCCACGCCGCTTTCGGCAACTGTGACGAGATAAGCAGCATCGTGCATCGACGGGATGGCTCATTAACAGCCGATGAACCGGGTACACCAATGCCCAAAGCTTGCGTTTCTTGAAGTAGGAGCGTTAGAAAAAAATGAAACGTAAACTCTTCACAGTACTTGGCCTTGGTTTATTGGCCAGCTCCAGCATGTTTGCGGGTTGGGGCGTCAGCGTCGGTTTCGGAGGCCGTTATTATGCACCTCCTCCGCGCGTTTTTGTTGCGAGAGGTCCCGCATACGTCGCGCCGCATTACTGGGCTCCGGCGCCGTACGTAGCCGTTGCCCCCGCGCCCTATGTGGAGACCTACGTTGGCCCGCCTCCGTTTTATGGAGCCGTTTGGGTTGCCGGAAGATGGTGCTACGGTCCTGCCGGGCGCTACTGGGCGCGCGGCTACTGGCGGCATCGCTAAGTTGAGTTAGCCGGGGAGGCCTTGGGGTCTCCCCGCCACTTTTCATTTGACGCGCACTGTCAAGGACAACGATTTCGTCTGCCCGGCGCCGTTGTCCGCAGTGATGGTGTAAGTCGTGGTCTTCTTCGGTGCGATGTCCATACAGTGCCGAATCGTCGGTTTGAGCGCCTCTACCGGCGGATCGATCTTTACGGTCTTCGCATTCACCACGCCGTAGCACAACTGCGTACTTTGACCCGGCCGCACCACTGCATCTGAGGCCTCAAAGGTCGTGAACGTGAGTTCGCCGTGCTGGAAAATGGCGTCGTTCTGAGCCTTTTGCGCCTCTTGCTGTTTGGCCTGCGCTTCCGCCAAAGCTCGCTCATTGGCCTCATGCCGCGAGTACAGCGTCCATCCGGCGTAGAGTGCCGCAATGATGATGCCTACCGTCGTTAGCGGAAGCAGCTTCCGAAACGCGGAGTCATGCTGGTGTGAAGGGTCCTGTTGATCGGTTAGCGGCATGCCCCCGTAGGTCCTCGCTCAGTAAGGATAATGATAATGCGTGTCGTCGAAATGCTGTCGCAGCGACCGGAGTTGGGTCACGTCTCGGAACAGGACGTCGCGGCCGCGATCCGGCAGGCGGTTATGGTCGATGATGTTTTGTACATCTCCGATTGCCTGGTCGAGCTTATCTTTATCGAAGTAACCGCGCTCATGCAGGCGCTCTCCAAATTGCTGCAGGTGATGGATCGCATTCGTGAATCGCTCGCGGTCCCGTTCGCCCGTATTCGCGGTGTAGGATCCAATATCTTGCAGGTCATGTAAAGTTGCCTCTACGGGCCGGCGGTGCTCCGGGTTAAAGCGGTAGTATTGCGCGAAGGCGGGTGTAGACGCGATGCCCAGGAAAACAACTGCGGCGAGGGTAACAGCTCGCCGCGTAAAAAAAGTTTCGTTGAAGTGTTTATTGAGTGACAGCATTTCTCCTCCTGCTTTACCAGACGGGCAGGCGACGTTTTTTGTTTTCAGCCGAACAGCAGAATGACCGGAATTTAACACGCAATCGCGTCTTCCGGGTATCCTGGCATGACCTGAAAGAATGGGAGCAATGAATTTATTCGATCTTTCAGGTCGCGTCGCCGTTGTGATCGGCGGAACTTCTGGCATTGGGCGCGCAATTGCAATAGGACTATCTGACGCAGGAGCAGACGTCGTGGCCACAGGGCGGCGCGAACAACAAGTAAATGAAGTCGCTGCGGAGATTGAGAAGCAAGGGAAAAGGACTCTCCGGCAGTCGAGCGACGTGGGAAGCCGCCAGTCTATCGATACGCTCCGCGACGCAGTACTAAGCGGTCTAGGACGTGTCGACATTCTGGTGAATGCGGCTGGACAATCGTTTCGCAAGCCAACTCACACTGTTGCAGAAGAAGAGTGGAGCCGCCTGATGGACGTCAACGTTAACGGCATTTTCCGGGCCTGCCAGAGCTTTTATGAACCGCTGGTTGCGAGCGGCCGCGGCCGGGTGGTCAACATTGCCTCTCTAACTTCTTATGTTGCGTTCCTGGAGGTTACTCCCTATGCGACGTCGAAGGCCGCTGTTCTGGGACTCACCCGCAACCTTGCGATCGAGTGGGCGCCAAAGCGTGTGAACGTAAACGCCATTGCT
>JAFARV010000514.1 GCA_019245255.1 Acidobacteriaceae bacterium
CCCGATGTTGACACGGGTACGTGAAACGCATTACTATGGGCGCATCACCGGAAGGTGACACTCCGAGCTCCAAGATATGTCTGGAGCAAATACTGTCCCCATGAAAATTCAGTTACTTAGATTCACATTTCTGCTTCCTCTCGTAGCAGCAGAGCTGTTTTCGCAGAATCCCGCGACCACCGTCAGCGTGGACGCAAATGCAAACCGCCATTCCATCAATCCGAACATTTACGGCATCGCATACGGCGATGCGCACGACATGACAACGTTGAATGCTCCTCTGAATCGCTGGGGCGGTAATTCGACGACGCGCTATAACTGGCAAATCGACGCCCATTCGGCTGGTGCTGACTGGTACTTCGAAACCTACTCCGACGGATCGGGAACGCCGGGCGGATCAGCCGATACGTTTGTTGCGACAACACGCAATAACAGCGGCTCCGAACCGTTGATCACGATACCGATGATCGACTATCTGGCTAACCTCGGTCCGAATCGAAGCACTCTGGAGGGTTTTTCAGTCAAGAAATACGGGGCGCAGACTGCGACCGACCCCTGGAACTCGGACGCCGGAAACGGAGTCAGTTCAGCCACAGGCCAGGACATCACCGGCAACGATCCGAACGACACAGGTGTTTCGAACAGCACGACCATTGAGCAGTCTTGGGTGCAACACTTTGTTACTACGGACGGGGGAGCTTCAACCCCAACCGGCATCAAGTATTACATTCTGGATAATGAGCCATCGCTGTGGTACTCGACTCATCGAGACGTTCATCCGAACCCAGCGAATTATCAGGAGATGTACAACAAGATTCTCGCCTACGCTTCCGCAATTCGCAGTGCGGATCCAAACGCAAAGATTCTGGGTTTTGAAGAGTGGACCTGGTGGGCGATGTACGACAGCGGATTCGATCAAAAGAATGGAAGCAGCGCCAGCAATTCCGACTACAACACGCACAACCAGACTTACTACTATCCGTGGCTGCTGCAACAACTCTACGCATATAAGCAGCAGACTGGGACGCAGCTCATTGATGTTCTGACGGACCACTGTTATAACGCCATTCCGGACGGCAGCGATGATTCGCTAACAGGCCAGCAGACTCGCAACCGTGAAACACGCATCCTGTGGGACCCGACGTTCACAGATCCGTCCTGGTACGGCACGCTCGGAATCAACGGCGGCGTTATCAACTGGATTCCGACCATGAAGGCAATGGTCAGCCAGTATTATCCGGGCCTGCAGGTCGGTTGTACCGAATATAACTGGGGCGATGAACCAAATTTGAACGGCGCCACGACGCAGGCCGACGTGCTAGGCATCTACGGCCGTCAAGGTCTCGATTTCGCAACCCGCTGGACCGTGGCGAAGAACACAAATACCAGCCCGACAACTTACTACGTTACATATCTGGCGAGTCAGATCTATCGTAACTACGACGGAAATCACTCGACGTTCGGAGATACGAGTGTTTCGGCAACCGTTGCTAATCCGGACAATCTCTCTTCGTTTGCGGCGGTGCGCGGTTCGGACGGCGCACTGACGGTGATGGTGATCAACAAACAACAAGGCAGCACGCCGGTGACTGTCGGCCTGGCGAACTTCGCGAGTGCTGGTACTGCGCAAGCGTGGCAAATCAATTCGGCTTCCCAAACGTCAATAACTCGCCTTGCCGACCTGACGGTCTCGAATAATGCCATTTCCACAACGGTTCCTTCGCAGAGCATCACGCTGTTTGTGGTGCCGGCGGGTTCCGTCAATCCACCTCCGACGGCTCCTACGGGATTGGCTGCAACTGTCGGTAGCGGCACAGTGACACTCAGTTGGACGGCCAGTGCGGGCGCGACCAGCTACACCGTGAAGCGAGGTACTGCAAGCGGCGGACCGTACAGCACGATCGGCTCGACTGCCTCAACCAGTTACAACGACGCGGGGCTGACAAACGGCAAAACTTATTACTATGTCGTTTCGGCATCGAACCAAAGCGGCACAAGTGGGAACTCAGCCCAGATTGCGGCAAAGCCCATCGTCCCGCCAACCTTTACGTCGTCTGCGACAGCGTCTCCTAATCCTGTCGCGCAGGGTTCCAGCACAACAGTGACAGTGAAAGTCACCGACACGGCAAATACACTCAGCGGCGGTATCGTTCAGGTGCTAATCGCTGATCCGAACGGCAACACCGTAGCTTCGAAGAACTATACGGGACAGACGTTCTCTACGAATCAGTCGCGCAGCTACACACTGGCGTTCACTCCAGCTTCGTCGGGGACATTCCGCGCACGCGTCGGCGTGTTCAGTTCTACTTGGCAGCAGTGGAGCTGGAACGATTCGGCGGGCACGATAACCGTGAACTCTTCGTTGACATTCAGCTCTTCAGCTTCCGCGAGCCCGTCCAGCGTCACGGACGGATCGAACACCTCGATTTCGTTGACGGTGTCCGATACCGGCACCGCGGGCCTCAGCAACGCAAATGTCGAGCTGCAGGTCTTCAATGCTTCCGGGCAGGCTGTCGCGACAAATGTATGGAGCGGCCAGAACTTCACGGCGGGACAGCACAATTCATACAACTATTCGTGGAGCGTGCCGAGTTCCGAAGCGGCCGGCACGTATACGGTAATGATCGGTGTGTTTAACTCCAGTTGGTCGACAGATTACTACTGGAACAGCAATGGAGCGACGATCACGGTAAGTCCGTAACGTCAACTGGTACCGGTCTTTTACATCGAGACCGGTACCGTATTATCTTCCGGGTTGCGATCGATCAGCTTATTGTAAGGATCGATGCCTGCCTTGTACGGCTTGCCGGTCACGACGATTTCGAAATGCTCCGTCGTATGGGATAAGTGCTTTTTCTCGAGATACAAGGGTTTTCTGCCGTTATCGTCGCGGCTGAGAACGCCGATATCGATTAGATCGTTGATGGGAACCTCACTTTCAGATCCGGCCCCATCGGCCTTCTTCTTGTGGGCGGTAACTGTAAGTTCCACTTTGTACCTGTTTGCGCCAAGCGGCGTCGCTTTAGCCGAAACCGCCTTATTGTCAAAGAGCGTAATGGAGTCGAACATGTCCGAGATGAGATAGCGCATGTCCGGTGGCGCCGCTTCCCTCAGGCAGGCTTCGAATCCCAGTGTGTCCGGGAACGGCCCCTGGGCGAACTTGTTTTGCTCCAGGAACTTCCGCAGCGCCTGATTTAGCCGCTCTTCGCCGATGTAGTCCCGGAGAGCGTACATAACAAGACTTCCCTTCTGATACCAGACGTAGGGCTCGCGTTGCACGAGAGCGAGCGGCGGTTCTCTCCGCGTTTCGGACCCGCGGCCACGCAAATACCCGTCCAGTTCGTGCTTCAGGAAGCGCTGCATTTGATAAGGTCCATACTCTTTCTCCATGACCATAAGAGCTGAGTACTGCGCCAGCGTCTCCGACATCATGTTGGACCCCTGCGTTGCGCTGCCAATTAACTGATGGCCCCACCACTGATGCGCGAGCTCATGAGCCGTTATGTAGAAGACCATGTCGATATCATCGGGTTTTTCGACGCGCTGAATAAATCCGAGGGCCTCCGAATACGGAACCGTATTGGGAAACGATTGGGCGAACTGGCGGTAGCGCGGGAACTCCAGGATACGAAACTGCTTGAACTGATACGGCCCGAAATTGGTTGTAAAGTACGCAAGACCTTTCTTTGAGGCATCGAGCATGCGCGCAAGGTTGTATTCGTGTCCCGGTTGGTAATAGATTTCAAGGTTCACGTCGTTCCACTTGTCGCGTTTAACGGCATATCTGGCAGAAACATACGAATAGAAATCGTTGATGCGGGTGCTACCCATGTCGTACTCGAAATAGCAGCGGCCGTTCTGGCTCCACTCGCGTTTCAGATACCCGGGCGCGATTGCGATCTGATCCGGCGAAGTACTTACAACGGTGTGGAACGTGATCCAGCCGGAATCCGGTGTAAAGAGATTGACATTTCGATAATAGGGATCACCGGGGGCAGCCATTTCCTCGAGCGGCGGAAGTTTCTCCTCACGACGTCTGACGGGAGAATTGAGCTCGATTCCCCGGTCGTAGCCGATGACGGGGAAGTAGTCACGATCGAAGAAGGTGCCGTTATATGCGAATTCCTCACGCTCGTTGCCATCCCGGAAACCGTGCGATGTGTAAGACGCATGAAAGTCCATGCGCATTTGTTCCCCGGGTTTGAGAGGAGTTTGCAGCCGATAGATGGAATACCACAGCCGACGGTCCATTAAGACGCACTGCGATGGGCGGTCGAACGATACGGCGTTGACCGATTCTCTTCCTGAAACCACGTGAATGTCGGTCATGGGCTGGCTCGAACGATTTACAAGAGTGAAGTGTCCCGTGGCCGAGAAAGAACGGCGCTCCGGAAACAAATCGACATTCGTGTCTACGGCGACAATCTTAGGTTGCACGATACGTTCGTACTTCTTGTATTTGCGTTCGTACTCAGCCTGTAACTTGCGTTGATCTCTCGCGGTGCGGAATTCGTTCAGCACGTGGGTGTTGTAATAAAACCAGATTCCACTGCCGAGACATACAACTGCGCATGCGACGAAGGCGGGGAACAGGCCGGGGAGCCGGAGGCGCGCGTCGCGAAGACGAGCCGCCCAGGAAAGATCCGTTCCGCGACGGGTGAATGCGATCGAAATGACCCCGAGCAGGCCGGCAAACGCGAGCCAGTAACACAACGACCAGAACAACGCCGCAACAAAATGTCCGTATCCGTTCATGTCCGAGTAGGTGAACGGCGTCGTCTCGAGAAGCAGATAAAGGCGATTCTCAAATCCATACTGATACAGGATGGGTACGAGTAAGATGGTCCCGATCACCAGAGCATGGCCCAGGAACTTATTCGGCAATATGGTTTGCCAGAAGAACGCGTATAGCGTGAACGCGATCAATTGGAAGAAAGCAATCAGGAAGATTTCTTTGAAGTAATGGAGCAGCTCAAAATGGTAGTAACCGAGTGAGATTTGCACGGCGATTCCGCAGAGTGCGAGCATTGCGAACAGCAGAATCTCAGCACCCGCCATCCCGATTAGCTTGGCTAGCCAGTCCACCCAGGTCGGAACGGGCAAGGAGTCGTGAATCTGATCAAAGTGGACATCGCGCTCTCTCCAGACCAGCTCGCCTACATATAAGGTTGCGATCGCGTACCAGAGGACTCCGTTTGCGGTTACCATTTGCAGGATCAGGTAGGTAACCGGCCATACGTTGTTGTCCCGAAAGTGCCCAGCGGCGCGGCCGTTGATGAAGGCGAGGATGAGAATCACGAGACAGAGCGCCCAGAACGGAATCTCGCGTACAACATTTAAGAACCGAAGTCGCACCAGAGATCTGAACTGACTCAGGGTTGCGACGCTATCGAAGATCTGCCGCGTTCGCGGCAGCGCTGAAACCAGCGGCAATACCTCCGGCTTCTGCTCAAGGCCCTCCTGGGCTCTTTGTTTAGCAGCTTTCCGCGCCGTGCCTTTTCGAGTGAGTTCTTCGGCCGACATGGGGAAGAACAGCAAGGTGGAGGCGAGTGAGAGCAAGCCAACTGCACACCAGAGCAGGCGATTGTAGAGAATTGCTCCGGAAAGGGTCCATAGTTTCGAGTTCTTCTCGACAACCGTCCAGTAGCGCGTGACGTGGTCGGAGAGTACCAAACCGAGGGGATCGAGCACGGCTGGCCAAAAGGTGTTGAGATTGCGTTGGTTAAAGACGTAAATCGCACCGATGAGGTAGATACAGAAGATTACGACACCCTGCAGATAGACGACCATGATCTGCCGCGTGAGAGCCGCGACGAAGAAGAAAAGACAACCGAGAAAGAAGATCTGAACAACCGTCAGCAACAGGAAGGGTTGTAGATGAAACCAGAGATTGATCGGGCCGACACGCGTTTTGTCGATCCAGGGCATAAAGGGGCCGAGAAGGGCCCCGAATACGAGGCCGGAAAAGATGAAAATCGAGATTACAATCGAACCGGCGAGGCGTCCGCCGAGGTATGCAAACTTTGAAATCGGCTTTGTGAAGATTAGTTGATAAGTATCGCGCTGAAAGTCGCGCAAAATGGAAGTTCCGAAAATAGCAGAAATGATGATGATTCCGAAACTAGTCAATTGCAGGTAGTATTCGGTCAGCGCGAAGGGACCATTTCGCAGGACACGGCCGACGCCGATAGGGCCAAAATCGTTGGCCGACACCGACAAGAGCGTCATGACAAACCAGATCGCGAAGTAAACGTACGTGGATACGTGGCGTAGCCGGTATTTGATCTCAAATAGAAAGATTTCCCAAAACATGATTAACTCGCTTCAGTTGCGCTGATGCCTGCTGAGTGTGAGGAAATAAACGTCCTCGACATCGGGATCGACGGGGCTGAAACCTTCGCCAGGACACGATTCCGCATAGACGCGAGCGTAGGTTACTCCGCCCACCAGGTGCGTGGAAACTACGTGCGAATTATTCTGTAATTCCGCAAGTTCTTGACTATTTGCGAGTGATTTCCGCCACATGCGATTCCGTAATTGCTCAATTGCGACCTGTGGAGCACCTTCGAGGACCACGCCGCCGTCACTGATGATGGCCATTTGCGAACAGAGTTCACTGACGTCTTCGACGATGTGAGTAGACAGGATCACGATCACATCGGAGCCGATAGAACTCAGCAGATTCAGAAAGCGATTGCGCTCGGTTGGATCGAGACCGGCCGTCGGCTCATCGACGATAATCAGCTTGGGATTCCCGAGCAGGGCCTGCGCAATACCAAACCTTTGTTTCATGCCGCCCGAGTACGACCCGAGCTTCTTTTTCCGCCATTCCCAGAGATTGACTCGCTGGAGAAGGCCTTCGACGGCGTCTTTGCGCTCGCCCCGGTTCAGGATGCCTTTCATGACGGCAAGATGATCGAGCATATCGAGCGCTGTCATTTTCGGATACACACCGAACTCCTGTGGGAGGTAGCCCAGAATGCGCCGCACCGCATCCTTCTCTTTGAGGACGTCCAGCCGGTCGAGCCAGACCTCGCCAGCGTCGGCCGACTGAAGGGTCGCGATGGTGCGCATCAAAGTCGACTTACCCGCGCCGTTCGGTCCGAGAAGTCCGAACATATTTGAGCCAATCGAGAGATTCAGGTTTTTCAGCGCCTGGACGCCGTTTGGGTAGGTTTTCGTCAGACCACGAATGGTAAGAGTCAAGTCGATTCTCCTTAACGAGGAACAGCAATGATACCCAATTCGCAGCGACACGAACTGAGACGGAGAGCTATTCTGTAGAGATTCTGACGAAAGCTAGCATGAATTCGTTCCCTTACGAAACCCGACTCAACATTTTGCATGGGCCGCTGGAGCGCATCGACGAGAAGGCGCTCTCGGACGCGTGCGAATACAAGTGGTTCAACCAGACGCTTTGCAAGGTAAACGACTCGGTGGTACGGGTCGGCGTGATTCAGGGCGAGTATCACTGGCACAAACACGAGAACGACGATGAGTTCTTCTATGTCGTCGAAGGCAGGCTGCTCATCGATCTTGAAGGACGGACGGTCGAGCTGTCGCCGCGTCAGTGCTTCGTGGTTCCGAAAGGCACGATGCACTGCACGCGGGCGCCGGAACGCACGGTAATCCTCATGGTAGAGAATGCCGGGATTATTCCCACGGGAAGTTGAGTTTGCCGGAAGCTGATTAGGGCTCACTTACGCTTCGCGGCTCAGAGTCGAGAGTTGCGCGGTTCGGTGCGACTTGCCGTATCAATCGCAAAGGCCACAGCAGGGGGATGACGCGCCCCAGTTCCAGCAAAGCACCAAAGCCAGCGATCGCGCCCTGCGGCGTATCGACGAGAACATACGGGTTCTTCCTAACGGCCGAGCTGAAATTCGACATGACGGTGCGGTCCTCCACAATGTCGACCCGTCGCAGGATATCGATCGCCCGGATGAGGTTTATCCTGCGAAGCGCCTCAAATTCGCTCGCTTCATAGACCAATCTGACGGGAGGTCCGAGCCGGACGACGATTCGGTTGCGCACAGCGGCCCAGAATCGCTCAAGGTCGACGGGATCGATAAAGAGGATGAAGGTCGCCATCATGATGAACTGAAACAGCGGCACATTCATTGTGTACTCGAGTGTCAGGTGGAGAATGACGCCGGCAAGCAAGGCCCAGTAGCGGCACTCCTTGATCCAGATCAGGGTGCCCAGCGCGAACTCGACTGTGAGGCCGAACCAAGTCTGGAGCTTGATAAGCAGCGGATTATCGACCCAGGAGGGAAGCGGAAAACGCTGGAACTGTTCGAGGTGGTGCACGTAGTAAATTGCAGTCCCATTCACCCACGTGGTTCCGGTGGCCTTCCACCACGCTGTGACGAAATAGACAAGCGCGGCAAGATACTGGATCATGCGCTGCGCCCAGACAACGCGCGGCTTAAGCTCGGGCTCCTCTTTTCCTCGCCAGATGCGGATGAGACGATCGACGGAAATGGCTGCACTTGCCGGCGCAAATATCAGGAAAAAGCTGGTAACACGCAGAAAGGTATCGCCCGAATGCATGGCGAATAGCTCACGTTCATCAATGGATGTGAGCGCAAGCCACACCAAAATGCTGCTGGTCCGGGTCATGAACCCGAGTGTCAGCGAAAAGGAAACCAGCAGCGCTGCCCAGAAAAAAATGTCGATTGCTAGATCGTTCTGCGGCAGGACATCGAAGAGATTGATACGGGTGCCGCCTTCCATTTTGTGCATGGTGACGAGCGTTACCCAGCCGTGTACGCCGAACCAGTTCAGCCAGTCCGGCCAGAACAGGATGAGCTTCGCCATGACGAGCAGTCCGAAGAAGATACGATAGAGCGCGAGCGGGACCGGTGACTGCGGTTCGAAGAAGGCTTGGTTCCAGGCCTTTGCGATGGCTCGGAAGCTCATTCCAAGTCCTCAGGTTTGACGTCGTAGGAGAAATAGGCGAAGTGGGTCCACGGTGTCGCCGAAAACTCGCCGTGCGGGCCGGGCGGCTGGACTTCCGACCAGTAACGGATCAATACGATATTTATAGGCGGGTTTGACTTATCGGTGGCGTACAGGCGAGCGATGTGTTTTGCGGCATCCGGCCACAGCAGGGACTCGGCGTCCATGCGTAGATGCTCGTTCATGAACTTGCGGTAGCGCTCGCGGAAATACTTTTGGACGATACCCAGCTTTTCAATCCGCGGGGCTTTCCAGGTAATCTTTTCCCCGTCTTGCATCGTGACTTCCGCCTCAACATAACCGTTCAGCCGCATGGGGTCCGGCGCGAACATATTCCAGGCTTGAAACAGACCTGTGAACAGCATGTATGGACGGATTGCCGTTTTGAACCCGTCGAGCAGAGGGAAATTCAGCGGGACCGTCCACGCAGCGAACGCAACCATGTGGAACAGGATAAATAGCGTTAATAGGATGCACGTGATCCGCGCGCCGTCCCAACGGTTTGGTTTTGCACCTAGGGAAATCTCTAGAGGTGGTTGCGAGTTGACCATGA
>JAFARV010000515.1 GCA_019245255.1 Acidobacteriaceae bacterium
TTCACCATGATCCTCCGTTTTCCCCCGGCGCGCAGATAGGCGACTATCAAGTCGTCAGCTTTCTGGGCGCGGGCGCAATGGGACGGGTATACCGGGCACGGGACAAACGCCTGCACCGCGATGTCGCGTTGAAGATTCTGTCGGAAGATTGCTGTACAGATCCAGAACAGTTAAGGCGCTTCGAAAGGGAGGCCCGAACTGCCGCAGCCTTGAATCATCCAAACATCCTCACCGTCTTCTATACAGGCACGGACGGTGGTGTTCATTACATAGTTTCCGAAATCGTGGATGGAATACGCTTACGCGAACGGATCGGATCCCTGACCCTCGACGAAGCGATTAATTATGCATCCCAAGTAGCCTGCGCGCTCGAGGCTGCTCACAGCGTCGGCATTGTTCACCGGGACATTAAGCCTGAGAACATCATGATTCGCTCGGACGGGCTGATCAAGGTTCTCGATTTCGGCTTGGCGAAACTGATTCATCCTCCTGTCCTCTCTAACGGGGCGCCCGGCAACTTACCGGCCAGCCTGAACAGCACGCCCGGATTATTGATTGGCACTGTGGAGTACATGTCACCGGAACAGGTCCGTGGTGAAGCCGTTGATCTACGTACGGACATCTGGAGTTGGGGCGTGCTGCTGTATGAGATGCTTTCGGGCCGCCGGCCATTTGAAGGCGGAAGCCGGGCTGCGATTCTGGCGAGCATTCTCACTTGCGAACCCGCCCGGTTGAATATTGAAAGCGCGCTGGCTCGAGTAGTGGCTAGATCACTCGAAAAGCGCCCCGATGATCGATACTGTAAGATCTCGGACGCTCGTCATGATCTTTTAAATTGTTGCGAGACGTTATCCAGGAACCCGCGCAAAACGGCCGCGGCCTCAGACGCGCCACGCAAAGAGCGGCGGCTTGCCTTCCTTGACTCGGGGCGCGCATCCGCGTCCTTTGCGGTATCCGGCGAACCGGCGGATACAAAACGAAGAAGACCCTACCTGCGAGCAGTCTTTGTCATCGGCTTGATCGGTGTGCTCGTGTCAGCTACTGCCGCTTCGATCTGGCATCTTCGCCACAAACTAACTCTGCCGGAGCAGAAACGCCTGGCCGTTCTTCCTTTTAAGTCGGGTCCCACATGCCAGCCGCTCACACGTGAAATCACTGACGCACTCACTCGCGACTTGAAGAGGCTTGAGGTATCCGAGCGTTCGCTTCGTGTGGTACCAGCCTCAGAAGTGGCGAAAGTACCCGCGCTTCCACCAAAGAACACAGCCGAGTGGCTTGGAGCCAATCTCATTCTTGCTGGAGAGGTCAGAAGACAAGCGCAGACGTTCGTGGTCCACTCGGTATTGCAGGATCCTTATACGGCAAGGGAACTGGTTTCGGGAAAGCTGGAGCGCCCTGAAACACAGCAATTCCTTTTGGAGGATGATTTGTTTCGGCAGGTCTCGCAATGGCTGCAGCCGCAAGTGGCCCGGCAGACGTCGCCTCATCTCGCCTCGGATGAGGTAATTGCTCCAGGCGCATACGAAATCTACCTTCAGTCGAAGGATTACTTGCGTCGCGGGACCGCTGAAAATATCGATCACTCAATAAGACTGTTGAAGCTATGTATTGAGCGTGACGCAAGATTTGCACCTGCCTATGCCAATCTCGCGCTTGCGCTTGCGCTGAAATTTCGCATGACGAAGAATATGGAGTTTCGCAAGGATGCGGAAGCCGAGTGCAGACGCGCGCTAGCACTTGATTCGAATATGGCCTCGGCACATTTGACCCTCGGCATGCTGCAGGAGGATACGGGGAATCTCGATTACGCGGTCCGCGAACTGGAAACAGCGCTACAGCTCGATCCGACGGATGAAAGTACCCTCAACCACCTGGCCCAGGTCTACGAAAAGAGTGGGAACCTGCTGTCTGCGGAAGCCATTCTGAAGCGAGGACTCGGCGAGAATCCAGCCAGCTGGGAATTATGTAACGCTCTCGGATGGCTATATTACCGGCACGCTCAGTATGCTTCCGCCGAGCAGCTTTTCAAACGAGCGACTGAGCTCACTCCCGATAATCCAATTGGGTTCGGCAATCTTGGCGGTATCTACCTATTTCAAGGTAGATACAGGGATGCGGAAATATTTCTTACCAGGGCTGCTGCGATCTATCCGACTGACCAGATTTATAGCAATCTCGGCAATGCGTACTTTTGTCAGAAGCAATACGGCAATGCGGTCGAAGCATTCAGGAAAGCCGTCGCAATCCGTCCTTCGAACGACAACGCCTGGCGAGGTTTGGGCGACTCGTATGAAATGCTGAACGATCAGAGAAGCGCTACGGACGCATACACTCGGGCGCTGCAAGCTGTTGAACCAAGAATTAATCTATCGCCGAACGACGAAGATCTGCTAAGCCGGTCTGCTTTGTACTGGGCCAAGCTTGGCAAAAAACGGGATGCAGAAGACGCGCTCAAGAAGGCATCACGCTTGTCGCTCAATGGTCCGGAATTCCTTTTTACGTCCGCGGTAGTGCACGAACTCACCGGTGAGCGGGCCTTAGCTATAGCTCAAATCCGTCTGGCACTTCGCGCGGGATACTCGAGGAGCGAAATCGAAAATTCGCCCGAGCTTTCTCACTTGAGAGCGGACGAGCGATACTCAGAACTCGCCGCAGCAGGCCCCCGGCCCCAGCATGTTATAGACACAGAACAGTAGTTTGCGCCGTAGGTCCAGCTATGGACGAAGAGAGTTTGGTTTAAAGAACGGAGACCATCATGAATTGGATGT
>JAFARV010000476.1 GCA_019245255.1 Acidobacteriaceae bacterium
ACGCGTCCAGGGCGCGGAGCATCCCGACACGCTGATCGGTATGAGCAATCTTGGCTCAGTATACATGGACCAGGGCAAGTACTCGCAGGCGGCACCCTTACTTGGCAAAGTCCTCGATGTCCGGCGGCGCAAGCTGGGTGAGCAGCATCCCGCGACTCTGAACTCGATGAACAAGGTGGCTGGTGCATACACATTCGCAGGGAAGTACGCGGAGGCGGAATCGCTCGAAGCACGGGTGGTGAAACTGCACGGCCGCCTCATGGGCGAGTCGCATCCCAACACTCTGCTAGCCATGACCAGCCTGGCCGCGTTGTATCGGATGCAGAATAAGTATGCCCAAGCAGAGTCTCTGTACGGCAAGACCCTGGAACTTCAGAACCGCACCCTCGGCGCGGAGCACCCCAACACGCTGGCCACTAAGCGTGACCTCGCGACGTTGTACTGCCGCGAAGGAAAGTACACAGAGGCCGCGTCACTGTTGACAACGGTGCTGGATGAGGACCGTCGTGTCCTTGGCCCGCAACACGTCGAAACGACGAACGTCCTGACACTGCTGGGCGGACTTCGGCTGGAGCAGCAGAAATACACCCAAGCAGAACCGCTGCTTCATGAAGCCTTGGCCAATTACGAAAAAACGTGGCCAGCCGCGTGGCAACGATACGACACGCAAAGCAAATTAGGCGCGGTCCTGGCTGGTCAGATACAGTATGCGGAAGCGGAACCGCTCCTCGCAGCCGGTTATCAAGGACTGCTGGAACGGCAGTCTATGATCCCCGCAGATAGCCGATCGGTTGTGGGACACGCGAGAGAGCGGATCATCCGTCTTTACCACGATTGGGGTAAACCCGAGCGGGAGGCGGATTGGCGGGAGAAACTACACATAGCAAATCCCAGCAGCTCCGCGCCCAAGTAGCTCCTTCTTTCCCAAACGCTGCACTGCGGCTAGAAATCACCCGCAGCCAACTTCACCCGGAAGGTGGGAATCGCGCCCGATGACGACGCGAACTGGACGGTAACATCTTCCGACTGGCCGGGAGCCAGGGAACCCGACAGGTCCATGAAAGGGGTACCCAGATAATCCCCGTCCGGGTTGACCACGCTGAGTGGCGGAGCTATGCCTTCGAGCAACACGTGGATCGGCCCGCTGACGGTCACGCTGCTGGTATTTGTGATCCGAATCTTCTCGACAGGGCCCCCGGGATTCTCCAGAGAATAGAACGGGTCATAGGAAAGATACTGTGAGAGATCGATGATTGGGGGAAATATCAAACAAGACTGTGCTAGCGCACCTGTTCCTAGGTAATTGACTGGCGGTATGATCCCGGCGGGGTGCAAGGTCTCGAACGCGAGGGCACTGACATTGGATGCTACTTGGTGGTAGTACTTCCATGCGGGCGCCGGTTGGATCGGTTGGAATACGGGGACTTCCACAAAGGGGCCCGTGGCAAGGACTAGGTTGCCCGTGACCTCGCCCGACACGACTTTGACCCAGAAAGAGGCCGTGATGCAAGGCAACGAACGCCCCCACGACTGCCAGAGGCCATTACCCTGTGACCACTGCTGCGAGTCGCCGCCGTTAGTTTGCACACGGATAGCGTCTGTGAAGAAACCTATCTTCTCGACATCCGTGCAGAAATAACTGTTCGTACCGAACTCCTTGTCGGTTACAACAATAGACTCCGTCCAATCGGTGGCGGCGCTCGGTCCTACTAACGGCTGGCCGCAGATTTGCTTATTTAACCCAACGTTCTGGCTAAACCAGCCGTTTTTGAGTACCTGAGCGTTGGCCGTGCCTGTTGCGGCAAGACCGAGAACAAAGACGGCGGCAGTAGCGGCCGATCGTGAAAGTGCAAGCATCTTAATCATGGAATTGTTTCTCCTTCTCTGAATTGAGCGAAGTGCGCTCAATTCCAAAAACGGAAACTGCCGGAGCTATCGATCAAGGCGGCGCAAAAGGCTCACTGAATACGACCATGGCGGGCAGGCGAGTTGCGTACGCCCTTTTGTCTCAAAAGGCGTTTCCGGCTCTACAGTTGATCGTGGGTGTAAGTAGTCTCCAACGGCGAACGTGTGGGGCAGTCCGGCTCTCTCCTGCGAAGCGCTCCAGTTGACGGGTGTTGGGGATCACCGGTACGGACAACAGAACGGGCACGCTTCTTCTGCAATGGAAGCGTGCCCGCCCCTGCCGTTCGCCTCACTGAACTGGGCGGACTGATAGCTTTTTATAAGTGAAGGCCGTGGCGGACCCAGGCACTTTGA
>JAFARV010000483.1 GCA_019245255.1 Acidobacteriaceae bacterium
GCCTCAATCCTGGTGCGCACCGTCGGGAGCGTCGGGGCAAAACACAGATCGATATTCAACCAAAGAGCCGCCGCCGACCGCAGCCCCATTGCTCAGGTATATGCCGCCATCGGAAGTGCTGCGACGATCAACTAAACCGCCGATCGATCGCGATTCCATCGAACCCGGCGCAACAAACGAACCACGCTCGATCAGCAGGACGCGTTTCCCGCCCCGCCGGAGCTCATGGGCGAGCACCGATCCCGCGGGTCCACTACCGACGACGAGATAGTCAATCAGGGTGCCGTCTATCGACCCGATTTCATGATTGGCCGCGTCGTACCGAAATCTCGTCGGAGGCAAATGAAACGAATTCCGCTCAAGGTAAGATGCTGGAGCGAAGAGATTCAGGTTAACCTTCGCGAGCGATTCCTGCAAAATGCTGTAAGCTGTGCCCACATAGAAGTTCCGCACAGTCATCGCGAGGCGGCGCGCTTCGTTATCCGGACAGCTTTGCAGCATATCAATGACTCTTTGGCGTTCCGGCCCTAAGAGTTCCGCAAACTCGTATTTATTCCGCAACGCGAGATATGTTTGTAAACCGCACATCGACCCGAAACTCCGCAGGTCTGAAAACGGTGCGACCAAACGGCGGAATTCAGGTGATGCCGCGGACGAGTTCCACACTTGATCGCGCGCGGCAATTAATAACTGCTCGTCATATGTGTTCGCACCAAGCTCATCAATTGGCAAGAAGGAGGCAAATAGGGCATTATGCGTGCTCCGACGAAGCTCGTCCTCGGTCGTGCCTCTCGCAAACGGGTATGCAAGGACCGACGCTATGACTAAAGTCGAAGCGCCAACTGAGGCGATGTGTTTTGCTGCCATGGGAGCGTTTTATGAACGCGTTCAGTCCTCTTCCTGCGCGAAGAAAGGCTCTTTGCCGGCCAGCATCAGGCGTTCGTCGAGCGCGGCTTTCACCAGTTCTTCTTCCATTTCCGACAAGCCCTGCGCTTCCTTCTCAATGCGCGAGAGCAGTGCCTTCATGCGGCCCTTGGATACCTCTGCAGGCGTGGCCAAGGCGTACGCGAATAAGGCATCCGCGCGCAACTCCTCGTCCGTAAATAGCTTTCGGAGCTTCTCGAGCTCGCTTTTGATGCCGTAGTATCCGACTCCCCACACAGCTGAGCGGCGCACTTCACGCTCAGCATCGGTCAGATGCTTTGGGAAATACTCGCGGAAGCTGGGGTGAACGGACCGCCACATCGCCTCCAGCGCCTTGGCTCGTCCTTCGGGCACTCGGTAGAGCGCCTCGATGGCGGCGCGCACCTCGTTGCGGTCCGCTTCACTCGCCAAACCCACCAGAAGTCCACCTCGTTCTTCGACAGGCATCTCGGATCTTCGAAGCGCCGTCAACATCGCCTCTAATACCTGGCTGTTTTCGGTCGCCGTAGTAAGTGCTTCCCAAGCGCGGGCGCGCACCCTGGCCGATTCGTCGCGCTCTGCAACCGAGAGCAGACGCGAGCGCTGTCCCTCAGTAAGGTCGCGATTGAAGAACGAATTGGCCGCTGCCGCACGCACGGCCTCCACGCCATTTTCGAGCAGGTCGAGGCGCTCGTCATCGTCGAGCAGGTCGATGGGAATATCGGCGGTCTCCGGGTACTCCTGCCAGATGTCGAACGGTTGGTCAAGAGAAGGCTCGGGGATCCCGGATGAAGCCAACAGTTGCTCGCGCACGGAGCGCACCTCTTTCGCTAGTGCGTCGTCTGAGTCGCCGATCTGCTGAAGTGCTGCGTCCAGTGCGGGGACAGCCGCCGGATCGCCATAGATGCTGACCAGAAGCAGCGTGTCGGATAAATCGAAATCGAGACGGTCCTTGAGGATTTTCAGAATTCGATCGTCGCGAATTCTCAAATTTGCGAGGATGAACGCGACTTCTCCGCTTTCGGATTCGTCGAGGCGATCATACAACGCGAGTAGGGGCTCGAGGGCGGGCGTGCCAACCTCAACCAGAGTCTCAACGGCCTCGTCCGGAACGTTTTCCGGATCGTCCTCAATGTACCGGATGAGAAACGGCACGCCGTCAGCCGTTTTCCAATGCCTGAAGAACGAGTTCAGTTCGGGCGCGAGGTCAATCCTGTCTTCTTCGCGGTCGCGGCCGGCGAACTCCAATACCGCTTTTCTGCCTTCTTCGCCGCGATCGAGAATCGCGCGAATAAACCGATGATCTACGCCAATGTGTCCCTTCGCCGCGGCGTTAATCATTTCCTGAGGCGAGTATTGATCGAGGTGATTGGGATCGAGAAACATAGAAAAGTAAAAGGGGCGAGATCTATTAAGGAAGCCGCGCAAAACGGCTGCGCATCCGCGATGTTGCGCTACGATCTAACCCCTGAATTGTACACGCCGTTCTGGCCGAGCGACTACTGCTCGGGTTCGACGTTTACCGTGATGTCTGCCGAGACGTCGCGATGCAGGCGCAATGTGACCTTGTGCTCGCCCACAGTACGAATCGGGTCCTGTAGCTGAATCTTGCGGCGGTCGATGTGGAACTTCTGTGCTTCGAGAGCATCGGCAATGTCTTTGGCCGTAACGGAACCGAATAGCTGGTTGTTCTCGCCAACACGCTGGTGGAAGTTGAGCCTCACGTCTGCCAAAAGCCGTGCCAGGTCTTGAGCATCGGAGCCGGCTTTGGCTTCGCGGCGGACATAGGCTTCCCGTTCCTGTTCGACGATCTTCTTGTTAGCAGCGGTCGCAGCTACTGCGAGCTTCTTGGGAAGGAGGAAATTACGCGCGTATCCATCGGCGACCTTCACCACGGCGCCTCGGGTACCCACTTTTTCAACATCTTCGCGGAGAATGACTTCCATCGTTTCCTCCTACTACACCTTCGAAGCGAACGGGACCAGCGCGATGTTGCGCGCCTGTTTGATCGCTTCAGTCAAGCGCTTCTGATGCGGCGTGCAAACGCCGGAAATTCGGCGGGGTGTAATCTTACCGCGCTCCGAGATAAAGCTCTGGAGGAGCTTCACGTCTTTGTAGTTGATGTCGTCGACCTTGTCGACACAGAAACGGCATACCTTCTTGCGCCGGAAATACTGCTTCTTCCCGGTTGCGATTGCTTTATCACCACCAGTAGGCCGCTGCGAGGCCGCAATCGGGCGGCCACCCTTTTGTTCTGGCATAACGATTTTTCCTTTTGCTCCTTTCCGGTGACTACTGGGCTCTCTCGGGAGCCGGCGCGCCGGGTGCAACAGGCGCCGGAGCTCCGGGAACCGGAGGAGCGGGCTGTGGCGGGGCCAGCGGCGACGCTACTGCCGGAGCCGATACGGGTGCGGGTGGTTTTCTGGCCGCGCGTTTCTCCCGTTGCTTCTTGCGTTTTTCGATCCGCTTCAGCTTCTCGTCGATCCGTACCGTAATGAACTTCAGCACCAGATCGGCTACCCGCAGACGCCGTTCAATTTCCTTTACCGTTTCCGGTTTGGCTGAAAACTGAAGCAGAATGTAATGTCCCTCATTGAACTTCAGCAGACGGTAGGCGAGTTTGCGAACGCCCCACTTTTCTGTCTTCTCCATCGTGCCACCCTGTTGGGCGACTACGTTTTTCAATTGTTCGATCAGCGGATCCAACTCTTCGTCAGTGGCATCCGGCCGTACGATGAACAATTCCTCGTAGATTCTCATTGTTCCTCTTCTTGTATGCCTCGAGCGCGGCGATTAAATTTCGCCATGGCCCTATCGGCGCCTTCGGCAACGATGGACTCGACGGCATCCGCGGTATAGGAGACCACCTCATCCACGTCTACTTTCATCTCGCGCCGAAACGGAGCGAGAACGTACTCCGCCGCGTCTTCCGTCAAGTCTTCCGGGCGTATACCCACCCGGACTCGAGTGAACACTGTGGTGTTCAACGCAGCGATAATCGACTTGACACCGTTGTGTCCAGCCGCCGAGCCGTTCTTCTTGATCCGCAGCGCGGTCCAAGGCAGATCGAGCTCGTCATAAACCACAATAAGGTCTTCGTTGGTCAGCTTGCGATACCGAAGCACCGCACCGACCGCCTGACCGGAATTGTTCATGAATGTCTGAGGCTTGACGAGGAGAACGGGCGAGGTCGCCATCCGCCCGCTTCCCGCCACCGAATTCCCTTCACCTTTGCTCAGATGAACGGAATATCGTCGGGCCAATTCATCGACCACCATAAAGCCGATGTTGTGCGGCGTCTCCTGATAACGGATACCGGGATTGCCCAGCCCGGCGATGCACCGCAGCCGGGGCAAATTACCCGAGGCCTCAGACATTCAGAAGAACTACTTCTTCTTAGGCGGAGCGGCTGTCTCTCCGCCCTCAGCTTCCTTCTTGCCCTTCTTGATAACTTCGGGTTCACCGGCAGCGCCCGTGGCGGCCTCACCGCCCGTTGCAGCCGTCGGGGTCTCCTCGGCACGTAGCGAAACGACGTGCGAAATCACAGCATCCGCGGGGCTCAAGAGCTTCATCGACCCAGCCAGCGGAATCTCACTGGCACGCACGCTCTGACCGATCAATAATTCCGCCACATCGACCGTAAATTGCTCAGGAATATCGTCCGGCAGGCACTCGATTTCGATCTCACGAGTTACGATTTCATGGATGCCGCCCTGCACCTTCACGCCCTTGGGGTCTCCCTGTGCCACAACCGGCACCTTTACGGCAATGCGCTTGGTGAGATCGATGCGTTTGAAATCGGCGTGGAGCAATGAATCCTTAACGGGATCAAACTGCCAATCGACGATCATGACGGGAGTGTTCTCTTTACCCGTGACAGCAAGATTGAAGATCGTGTTGTGACCCGTCTTGCTGTTCAGGATGCGAGTCAGCTCCTTCGGGCTGACCGCAACCGGTTCGGGACCCCCCGGCCCCCCGTAGACAACAGCCGGGACGGAACCCGCAAAACGTAGTCTGCGTGCCGCGTTCTTGCCGCGTTGGTCTCTTGTCTCCGCGGCGATTGTAATATCCTTCCTCATTCCTTCACCTCATCGCCAGGACGGCTGCCTGCCACTACTCACCGAGCAACCGGCCCCTGACTTGAATTACCGGCGCGTTTCGAGCCGGGCACTGCACCTACATAAACAACGTACTGATCGATCCACCTTCGTGAATCGACCGGATTCCTCGCGCCAACAGCGACGCGATAGACATAACCCGAATTTTGCCGATCTTCGCAGCCTCGGGGTGGCACGGAATAGAATCCGTTACCACCAGTTCGGTCAGCGGAGACTCCTTGATCCGTTCCAGTGCTGGTCCGGACAGAACCGCGTGACTCGCACAAGCCGCCACGCTCTTTGCTCCTGCTTCAAGCAACGCTTCAACACCCTTCACCAGGGTGCCCGCCGTATCGACCAGATCATCCACCATCAGGCAGTGCTTCCCGCGCACGTCGCCGATAATGTTCATCACTTCCGCCACATTCGCATCCGTGCGCCGCTTATCGATGATCGCCAAAGGTGCATGCAATCGCTTAGCGAAGCTTCGAGCGCGCTCCACGCCGCCGGCGTCCGGCGACACAACAATCAGTTCCCCGCGCTGAAACCGGTTCTCGAAATGCTCGACCAGAACAGGCGCAGCAAAGAGATGGTCTACCGGGATATCGAAGAAACCCTGGATCTGAGCGGCGTGCAGGTCCACAGCTAAAACCCTGTTCGCGCCAGCCCTTTCGAGAAGACTTGCGACTAATTTCGCGGAAATCGGCATCCGCGGACGGTCCTTACGGTCCTGTCTCGCGTACCCATAATAGGGTATCACTGCCGTAATCCGCTCCGCACTGGCGCGCTTAAACGCATCGAGCATCAGAAGCAATTCGATCAGGTGTGTGTCGACGGGCGAACACGTCGGCTGAACGACAAAGACATCTGCGCCGCGAACGTTCTCCTGGATCTGAAGGTGGGTTTCGCCGTCGGCAAACTTCTGGATCATGGCGACGCCGACCGGGCATTCCAGATGGTCGCAAATGGCCTGCGTCAAGCCGGGGTTAGCCGTGCCGCTGAACACCTTGAAGTCAGTAAATAGCGCTCGTGCCGGTTTCGGTGCAGACATTTCAATCGTATTAAACTGCCGGACCTGCCCCAAAACAACTCGCGTCCGCTACAGGGCCCAGCGCCCGGCGCCATGCCCGCCGGTACCGCTCGCGAGTGACAAAGCGGACCGGAAAGGCTTTTTGTTCGGGGAACGCAGCCGCGGCGGATTTTGCCTGCTCTGGGGCGGCAAAAATACCAAAAACAGCCGACCCGCTACCGGTCATCCGAGCCGGCCTGGCGCCCAGCCGCCGCAATTTCCGAACGAACCCACCCAGCTGCGGGTGGTCGTCGAACACCGCATTCTCGAAATCGTTCTTTAGCGGAAGCTGCCCCAGATCCGCGCCGCTCAGATCCCAGGCGATCGTCTGAAACTCGCTCAGGATAGGAGAGTTTTCCGTCGAAGTCAAACCTCGGTTCAGCGCCCGATAGGCCTCGGCGGTAGAGACGTGAATACCGCTCGAAACAATGACCGCGGGGCGGGCCGGCTGGTCCGGAAGAGGGTAGAGTTCCGTACCACGCCCCAGGCCCAGAGCGGTGCCTCCGTGCAGGAAAAAGGCTACGTCACTGCCCAGCATTTCTGCCAAACGAACCGCGTCGGAATGAGCTAACTTCTTGCGCATCAAAGCGGGAAGGGCGATCAGGACGGCGGCGGCATTGCTCGATCCACCCCCTAAACCAGCGCCCATAGGAATGGTCTTGCGGAGTGAAAAACGAACCCACCCTGTGGCTTTCAAGTGGTCCAGGACGGCTGCTGCCGAACGAACTACCAGATTGTCCGGAATGTCGACCGAGCTATCGAGTTCAATTTGGGTTCGTTTGGCAGAATTCCACTCGATGGCGAGCGTGTCCTTGAGGCTAACGGTCTGAAATATCGTACGGAGCTCGTGGTAGCCGTCGGACCTTTTGTAAAGTACCCGCAAATCCAGATTCAGTTTGGCGAAACACGGGACGGTAATTTCCACGGCTCAGTACTGCAGCAACGAGTACACATCGTAGCCGTTCAATTTTTCGCGTCCATGCAGAAATGTAAGCTCTATCACGAACCCGAGGCCTGCGATTCGTCCACCAAGTTGGCTGATCAACCGGGCAACGGCCGAGGCTGTGCCGCCCGTCGCCAGGACGTCGTCAATGATGAGAACGTTCTGGCCGGGCTCAACCGCATCAGCGTGGACTTCGAGAGTGTCTGTGCCGTACTCGAGCGCGTACTCGACGCGATGCACGGTGTGCGGCAGCTTCTTCGGTTTGCGGACGGGAACGAACCCAGCCCCGAGCGCCAGAGCCATCGCAGGAGCGAAAAAATATCCTCTTGCCTCAATGCCGACTACCACGTCGACGGGATTTCCGCGGTAATGATTTTCGAGGTAGCGGATGGTTTCCTGAAAGCCCTGCTTGTCCTTGAGCAGTGTGGTGATGTCGTAGAAATTGACACCGGGCTTGGGGAAATCGGGGACTTCCCGTATCAATTGCTTCAGTTGATCCATTTTGCAGGGAAGGTGCATAGTCGGAAAGGCACAAAGCGCGATTTTAGC
>JAFARV010000681.1 GCA_019245255.1 Acidobacteriaceae bacterium
CCTGCGCAAAAATGCTGCATACTCGATTCATGACGGAAATCCTTTCCAGTTGAGATCGGTTCTAGACAAACTCAGATCTCAACCTATCAGGGTTTCCGTCTCTTGGCTCGCGAAACGTTTTGGACAACTGTGGTTGGTAACCCGCCCTTTTGCCCCGATTGGCAATCGCTGCGCAGGATACCATCCCGCCCCACACGCTGTTCGCTGCGTATCAGAAGTTATGCAATTAGGCACTAGCCGTCTCCCGGCGCTCGCCTTCACGATCCCCTCGCGCCAGATACACCAGGCGACTCCCTCATATCTGGCTGGGAATTCTCCTAGCACCAGCGGCGAAGCCTGTGCAAACGCTATACTTTAAAAGGAGTTCCCTACACGCTTGACCCTGCGCGAGTCCTTGCGCCTTTTTGCGCACATACAGTTGCTTCCTGTCTTAGAGAACGGCGAAGAGACCACCCTCATTGGCGGCCAGGCCGTCATGGAAGGCGTCATGATGCGGTCGCCGCAGAGCTATTGCGTCGCCGTACGCAGGCCTGACGGCGAAATCGTTACCGAAGAGCATCCTCTCCAGAAGGTCTCTGAACGCTACCCCGTTTTCAAGCTCCCCGTTCTGCGGGGACTCGGAACACTGGGCCAGGCGATGTGGCTGGGCATGCGCGCGCTGCGGTTTTCCGCTTCCTGCGCCATGGACGAGGGAACCGGACCCAGGAAGGATCTCGGCTCGACCGGCATGGCCATAAACCTTGCCGGATCGCTTCTCTTCTTTATCGCGCTGTACAAGTTCGTGCCTTTGTACCTGGCTACGCTTCTCGGGAGGCTGATCCCGGCGCTCGGTACCCGCTTGGCGATAAACATCGTCGACGGCGTGATCAGAATCGCCATTTTTCTTGCATTTTTGTTCCTGATCTCACGCTTGAAGGACATTCACCGCGTCTTCCAATATCACGGCGCCGAGCATCGGGTCGTATTTAACTTCGAATCGGGACGGCCCGTCACGATCGAAAATGCGCAGGAATTTGTGACCTGGCACCCCCGCTGCGGAACCAGTTTTCTGCTGGTTGTCATGGTCATCTCGATGATCTTTTACGCGTTTCTGCCGTTTGACGGGTTCGCGTTGAAGTTCGTCTCCCGCATCGCGCTGCTTCCGGTGATTACCGGCGTCAGCTACGAACTGATCCGCTACGCGGCGAAAAAGCAGCGTGGCCTGATGGCACTTCTCACACGGCCCGGATTGTGGCTGCAACGTGTGACCACCCAATCTCCATCCAATGATCAGACAGAAGTAGCCATCTGCGCGCTGGAACGCGCGATGGAGCTGGAGCGCGCGCAAGGCGGCGAACTCGTCATCGCGTAAACTCGCGCAATACCGGAACGGCGGCATACCACCATGCAATATCGAGATCGCTTGGAACAAGCAGAGGCGCGCTACAACGAGCTGACGGCTCGCATGGCCGACCCGAATGTCATCAGTGACGCGGAGCAGTACCGCAAGATTGCTAAGGCACAGAGTGAGCTCGCCGAACTCGTTGGGAAGTTCCGGGATTGGAAACGAGCCGAGCAGGAGTTGGCTGACGCGCGCGGCATGCTTGCGGCCGAGTCAGACGCCGATCTGAAGGAAATGGCGGAACTCGAAATCGCCCGCCTGGAACCGCAGGTTGCTCAGCTCGAAAACGATCTCGAGATCCTGCTGCTGCCGAAGGACCCGAACGATGAGAAGAACATTGTTCTCGAAATCAGAAAAGGGGCCGGTGGTGACGAGGCATCGCTGTTTGCCGGCGAGATCTTCCGCATGTATACACGCTATGCGGAAGAGCAAAGCTGGAAGGTTGAAATCACTTCGCTCAGCGAATCCTCCGTCGGCGGCCTGAATGAAGTCATCGCTCTTGTCAGCGGCAACAAGGTTTACAGCCGTCTGAAGTATGAAAGTGGTGTGCATCGCGTTCAGCGCGTGCCCGCCACAGAAACACAAGGCCGCGTGCATACTTCGACCATCACCGTTGTCGTCATGCCCGAGGCCGACGAGGTCGATGTGCAGATCGACGCCAAAGACATCCGCGTCGATACCTTCTGTTCGTCCGGGCCCGGTGGCCAGTCGGTGAACACTACGTATTCGGCTGTTCGTCTGACGCACCTGCCGACCAACACCGTGGTCTCGTGTCAGGACGAGAAGTCGCAGATCAAAAATCGCAACAAAGCCATGCAGGTGCTTCGTTCGCGGCTCTATCAGATGGAGCTCGAAAAGCAGTTAGCCGCAATTGGCGCCGAGCGCAAGAGCATGGTCGGCACGGGCGACCGCAGCGAAAAAATCCGTACCTATAATTTTCCCCAAAATCGCGTGACGGATCACCGCATTGGCCTCACACTGCATCAGCTCGACCTAGTGATTGAGGGCCGTGTGCAACCGATCATCGACGCCCTGACCAGCTACTACCAGGCCGAGCGATTGCGCGAGCAAGGCGAGCAGGGCCGAGCCGCTTAGATCCGGATTGCGCGAAGAAGGCGCTTAAACCACGCAGTGACGGTACAGACCGCACTCCTCCAAGGAGCGGAACTGCTTGAGGGAGCCAACGTCGCCGCACCCAGGCTGACAGCGGAAGTGCTCCTCGCGCATGCACTTCATTGCGATCGTGCCTGGATATACGCGCACGGAAACGATGACTTACCGGAGCGCGCATGGATCCATTTCGGCCGCTATCTGAACGAGCGCTTAGGCGGAAAGCCGACCCAATACATAACCTGCCGCCAGGAGTTCTTCGGCCGCGAGTTCTATGTCAACCGCGATGTCCTGATTCCCCGGCCGGAAACGGAACACCTGGTGGAAACCGCGCTCGAATGGATGAAACGGAACCCGGGCTCGCGGGTGATCGACGTCGGTACCGGGTCGGGCGCAATTGCGGTGACACTCGCTCTCGAAGCCGGGTGTCACGTGCTCGCTTGCGATATTTCAACAGCGGCGCTTCAGGTTTCACATCGCAATCGACAAAACCTCAACGCGCCGGTATCTTTTTTTGCAGCCGATCTCACCTCTGCCATCCGGCCGCAAAGCATCGATCTGCTCGTCTCGAACCCGCCCTATGTGCCTGGCGAGGACGCATCCAACATGCAGCGCGAAGTTCGCGACTGGGAGCCGCACATCGCGCTCTTTGCCTCCGGCGACGGGTTCGAAATCTACCAGCGGCTGATCGCCGGCGCGCGCACCGTTGTGAAGCCCGGTGGACGTCTCATGATGGAGCTCGGGTATCGCTCGCTCGATCGCGTCCGCGAAATGCTTGCTGTGGATTGGAGCGACATCGCCGTGATTTCAGACCTTGCCGGGTGGCCACGCGTGATTGCAGCCACGCGGATTTGACCCCTTTACTGGTAGTAGCCCGGAGGCCAGTTGTTCCCTCTTCGTCCCGGAAAATAGTCAGCAGGCAGTTCTTTGAACTTGCCATGATGCTCCGGATCTGGAACAGAATACCTTCCAAGATTCCACTGCATTCCGTCGTCGAAGTAAAAAGGACCTCGGTAGATGTTTATCTTGGTGACTGCTGTCACGAGCATGGAATCCGCCAACCTCTCCTCGATCTCTGGGATGTAGTCACTCACATGAACGACAATCGTTTGTTCAGATTGCCAATCGAGCGGCGGTCGTTCCGGGTGTTCGGGCTTCATAGGTTGCCCGGTTCTTCCGTCATAGGCATCAATAGCGGGCATCTTACCGAACTGAAGCCAGTCTCCAACGCAAGGCAGAGCGCGGCAGTCTCCGGTATCCAGGAAATGAACGATCAGCGAGCCAAACACGATGGTTTTATTCGTCCGGTTGACCAGCGAAATGGTCATTTGGGAAAGCCAATCGTTGCCGGCCTGAAACGGGGTGACAGGCTGTATCACGACAGG
>JAFARV010000708.1 GCA_019245255.1 Acidobacteriaceae bacterium
CGGATGAGGAACTGCTCGACACCCTGGTGTTCCTGACCGAATTCCCTACCCCGATTCGCGGCTCTTTCGACGCGTCTTACCTCGAACTGCCGAAAGAAATCCTCTCAACGGTAATGCGTCATCACCAGCGCTATTTCTCTGTGCTTGCACGTGGGCGCTCACTTGCTCCAGAGTTCGTCGCCGTGACGAATACAAACGGTGATCCCGAAGGGCTGATCCGCCACGGTAACGAACGTGTGCTGCGCGCGCGATTTAATGATGCGCGCTTCTTCTGGCAAGTGGATCAGCAGCGGCCATTACGCGACCGCGTGAACGATCTGGCGAAGGTCACGTTTCAAGCCAAGCTCGGGAGCTACAAGGACAAGACGGACCGCGTGGTCGCGATCGCGCGCGAGTTAGGCGCAAAAGTGAGCGCGGATGCCGCAACTGTGGAACGCGCCGCACTGCTTGCAAAATGCGATCTCACGACCGACATGGTCAAGGAGTTCACCGAACTTCAGGGCGTTGTTGGCGGCCTCTATGCCGAGGCACAGGGCGAGCCGGAGCCGGTGGCCACTGCCATCTACGATCACTACAAGCCCGCGAGCATGGAGGATTCAATACCGCGAACGCTCGAAGGTCAAATCGTAGCCATTGCAGATAAGCTGGACACGTTGCGCGAGTGCTTTCGTATAGGTCTGATTCCGAGTGGGTCAAAGGACCCATTTGCGTTGCGTCGAGCAGCGCAAGGCATCGTCAAGATTCTGTTCGAAGCGCGCCTAATGCTCAAGATCGAAGATATCGCCGGCGCGGATTCACAGCTGCGCGAATTCATGCTTGAGCGCATCCAGTTTTACCTTCGCGATATCAAAGGGTTCGCATATGACGAGGTGAACGCGGTACTTGCGGTCCCGTCCACCACGCTCGCCGACATCGCAGATCGCACGGAGGCTCTACATGATGTGCGTCCGACCGCAGATTTCGAGCCCCTTGCCGCGAGTTTCAAACGGATCAAAAACATTTTGCGGCAGGCAGGCGTGACCGCCGCAGACAGTCCTAAGCCCGAACTCCTCACTGTAGGTCCTGAGCAGGATCTCTACTCGCAATGGCACAGTGTTCGATCGCAGGTGGAACGGTGCAGTTCCTACGGCGAGAAGCTATCCGCGATTGCATCGCTACGGCCTCAAGTGGATCTGTTTTTCGATAAGGTTCTGGTTAACGATCCAGATCCCGCTGTTCGTCAGAACCGGCTGGCACTATTAAGCGGCTTATTAACCGAATTCTCGACGATCGCAGACTTCTCTGAAATCGTCACGCAGGGTGCGTGATGCGGTACCAGGAATAATTTTTCGCAATTTTCAGGAGACAAGTTTTATGAAGAAATACGTTTACTCGTTTGGCGGCGGGACAGCCGATGGCGACGGCACCATGCGTGAGGTGCTTGGCGGAAAGGGCGCGGGGCTGGCCGAAATGAGCAGGGCCGGTGTGCCCGTGCCGTCGGGTTTCACCATTTCGACCGAGGTTTGCAACCTCTTTTTTGATAACGACAACAAGGTCCCAAAGGAGGTTGACGACCAGATCGAGAAGGCGCTCGCAAAGCTCGAAGAACAGGCAGGAAAGAAGCTCGGCGATGTCAACAATCCGCTGCTGCTAAGCGTTCGTTCGGGCGCCAAGTTCTCCATGCCAGGCATGATGAATACCATCTTGAATCTTGGGCTGAACGATGAAACCACCGAAGCTCTGGCACGCAAATCGGGGAATCCACGGTGGGCGTACGACTGCTATCGCCGGTTTATCCAAATGTTCGGCGAAGTGGCGATGCACGTCGACATGACGAAGTTCGATCACATCTTCGACACACGCAAAGCGAAGGTGAAGGCGAAGCTCGACACGGATCTGAAGGCGGAAGACCTGAAGGCAATCATCGCCGACTATAAGAAGCTGGTGAAGAAAGAAACCGGCAAGGAGTTCCCGCAGGATGCGCTGGAGCAGCTAAAGATGGCGCGTGATGCCGTGTTCAATTCGTGGAATACTCCGAAAGCGATCTACTACCGGAAAATGGAAAAAATTCCGGATTCCATCGGTACCGCCGCGAACGTCCAAGCCATGGTGTTCGGCAACATGGGCGATACATCGGGCACCGGTGTCGGGTTCACTCGCAACCCATCAACCGGCGAGAAGGTCTTCTACGGTGAGTTTCTCGTGAATGCCCAGGGCGAAGATGTCGTTGCCGGTATTCGTACGCCGCAGCCCATTGCTGAGCTCGAGCAGGTAATGCCCGAAGCGTACCGGCAGCTCCGCGACATCACGACCAGTCTCGAGAAGCATTATCGCGACGTTCAGGATTTCGAGTTCACCGTCGAAGAAGGCAGGCTCTACATGCTGCAGACCCGTAACGGCAAGCGCACAGGTCCGGCAGCCGTTCGCGTCGCGGTCGACATGGTCGAAGAGGGACTGATCTCCAAGAAGGAAGCTGTCCAGCGTGTTGCACCCGCGCAGCTCGACCAATTGCTCCACCCGGTGCTTGACCCACAGATGCGAAAGAGCTTGCAGGAGATCGCGACGGGTCTGCCCGCTTCCCCTGGCGCAGCCGTTGGACGTGCGGCGTTCTCGTCCGAGGATGCGGTTGAGCTTGCAAAGAGCGGTCCGGTGATTCTGGTCCGCAAAGAAACGACTCCGGACGATATTCACGGCATGGACGTATCGAAGGGTATTCTCACGGCCGTCGGCGGATTGACCAGCCATGCTGCCGTGGTTGCGCGCGGAATGGGACGTCCGTGTGTTGTGGGCGCGTCATCGGTCGCTGTAGACGAAGCCAAGAAACAGGCCAGCATCCTGTTCGAAGGTAAGAGACTGACTCTCAAGGAAGGCGATTGGATCTCGCTTGATGGAACGCTTGGTGAGGTGTATCTGGGTCAGTGTAAGACGAACGATCCCGATCCAAAATCCCATTACTTCGCAACCTTCATGAGCTGGGCCGACGAATTCCGCGGCAATTTCCATGTGCGTGCCAACGCGGATATTCCGCGCGATGCTAAACAGGCGCAAGTCTTCGGAGCTCAGGGAATCGGACTCTGCCGTACCGAGCACATGTTCTTTGCAGAAGACCGAATTCCGCACATGCAGGCGATGATTCTGGCGCGTGATGAGAAGACACGCAAGAAAGCGTTGCAGAAGCTGCTTCCCATGCAGCGCAAGGATTTCGCCGGCCTCTTTCAGGCGATGGATGGATTCCCGGTAGTGATCCGAACCCTCGATCCGCCACTGCATGAGTTCCTGCCCAAACGCGAGAACCTGATGGTCGATATCGCCAAGCTGCCACATGCCGGTCTCAAAGAGAAAAAGGAGCTGGCAGCAACCTACGGCGTGAGCGTCGGCGAATTGAAGACGCACCTTCCTGAGCTGTTGTCGCGCGTGGAAGAGCTGCATGAATTTAACCCCATGCTCGGCCATCGCGGCTGTCGCCTCGGTATCACATATCCGGAAGTAAGCGAAATGCAAGCGCGCGCAATCTTTGAGGCGGTTGTTCAAGTCGCGAAGAAGGGCGTCAAAGTGTTACCCGAAGTCATGATTCCGCTGGTCGGCAACGTAAAGGAGTTAGCGCACCAGAAGGAAATCGTCGTAAGGGTTGCCGACGAGGTTCTCGGCGCCGCTGGCATGAAGGACCTCAAATATTACGTCGGCACCATGATTGAGATCCCCCGCGCGGCGATGACCGCGGACGAAGTCGCGAAAGAAGCCGAGTTCTTCAGCTTCGGTACGAACGATCTGACGCAGACGACAATGGGTCTGTCGCGCGACGACTACACGAAGTTCTCGAAGCAATACGAAGACCTGAAGATCTTCAAAGCCGATCCATTC
>JAFARV010000714.1 GCA_019245255.1 Acidobacteriaceae bacterium
ACCAGAAATGGCCCATGCGACGTGAATAGGAGATCGTAGCGGTCAAAAAAAATCTTGATTGCAATCCCCAGCAGTAAAACCGCCGCTATCACGCGTACGAAGCGGCCGTGCAGCCCGCTGCGAAACGGAGTTCCCCGGGACTCGAACGTGAAGCCGGTTGGCCCGAGCGTCGGCATGCTTTGACTCATGCGATCCAGATTTGAGGCGGCCCAGTAAACGATGAGGCACAGGATGCTGCCCGCGATCACCACACGCAGCAGCATGTTCCAGAACGGCAGTCCAAAGAAGTAGAAAGCGAGTGGTTTTCCGAAGATCGGGTCCACGTATTCCGTGCCGCTCTGAGCAACACGAAGCCCCGCTACAAAACGAACCGCCGTCCAGTTATCGACCGTCGCAGAGGCGGCAATGATCGCGACCAGCAGCAGTGCGGCGGCCGCGATTCGTATCAGCCACGGCCTCTTCAGGAACCCAAACAACGGCCCTTCGGCGTTGTGACGCACACCGAGCTCAAATGCCAGAAAGAAGGCGGCCCAAAAAAGAACCACAACCGCTAAAACGGGAACCGTCCCGTATAAGAGCAAGCTCAGCCAGGTGTCGGTCTGGTGAACTTCTGTCCACCACGAATACTCGATCAGCGTCGACGCGATCACGCGCGAACAAATCAGGAGGATGATCGCGATAACAATGATGAACAGCAACCCTGCGCGCCTGGGTCGGCGCTCTCCTATATACCGGTCTGCCATGGAAGGGACAAGTGTATCGCGCGCCAAACCTTCGTATACACGCGGCAGGGATAAAACGTCAGACCAATGGAGGGTTGTTGCCGGTCACATGAGCATCGTGTCGGCTTGAAGCGACGCTCAAACCCACAACTGCTGTGTCATAGTCGATAAACCAGCAATGCGCGGTCGCACATTTAGGCAAGCATGCTTCATTTGCCTTCTTCTAGTGACTGGTCTCGGCGCGCTCTGCGCAGACACACCAATTGAACAATTCCAGAGCCTGCAACAGGAAATCCGGAAATCGCGAAGCAGCAAGGATTGGCGGGCAAATGTTGCCAATGGACACAAACTTGAAATCTTCCTGAACGAATCGCCCGAATCACTCCTGGAAGCAGCCCGCGCCGACGTGCACAGAGGT
The DNA here is from genome assembly GCA_019245255.1 of Acidobacteriaceae bacterium. Classification (GTDB taxonomy): domain Bacteria; phylum Acidobacteriota; class Terriglobia; order Bryobacterales; family Bryobacteraceae; genus Bog-105. The sequence goes on from JAFARV010000714.1 coordinate 1,141, forward strand.
GATCTCCGCGATGCACTGGACAAAGTGAACGCGTTCGTCCGGATGGGGCAATCTACCGAGTTACTTCAAAGTTCGCCCGATTTTGCCCCACTCCGCGGCACGGCGGGCTTTCAGGCTATCGAGACGCGAATGAGCGAGAATCGCACTCCAATCTCGCTCGCATCACCGGCTTATAGATTGTCCGATGCCGCTCTTTTACCTGAGGACTTGGATTACGATTCGCAGACACGGCGCTTTCTCATCACTAGCGTTCGTGAAAAGAAAATTGTTGCTCTTGATGCGGCAGGAATGCTGCACGATTTCGCCAAATCACCAGACGATTGGCCCATGATGGCACTTAGAGTCGACCAACGCCGGCGCTTGGTTTGGGCCACCGAAGTTGCGCTCAGGGGATTCGTCTTCGCACCTGAGTCGGCCTGGGGTCGATCGGCGATTCTCTGCTTCGACCTGGAACACGGAACATTGCTGAGCCGTCTGGAGGGTCCACACGGCAGCGCCTTGGGCGATATGGCTCTGGCAGGCAATGGCGATCTCATCCTAAGTGATGGCGACGGCGGAGGCCTCTATCGGCTGCGCTCGAACGCTCGCAGCTTGCAACGCATCGACGGAGCTGATTTTATTTCCCCACAAACGTCCGCCGTGCTTCCCGATGGCGAATACATCTTGGTGCCTGATTATCTCAGGGGGATCGGGTTATTCGAGATCGCAACCAAGAAGGTTCGTTGGCTCTCGACGCAAGCTAAATTTGCGTTAAACGGAATCGATGGACTCTATTACAATCGCGGCACGCTGATGGCCACCCAGAATGGGACGAATCCCGAGCGTGTTATTGCATTCACAGTCAGCGCCAATTTCAGCAAAGTTACGTCCGAGAAGGTTATCGAACGTTCGACGAAGACGCTAGGTGATCCGACCCACGGTGTGTTCGCAGGTCGTGTGTTCTACTACATCGCAAACTCCGGCTGGGATGTGATCGATGATCATGGGCACCTTAAGCCTGGAGCCAAATTGACAGAAGCACGCATCATGCGAATAGATAACGCGTCCGATGTCGGAGCGCGGTAGGTCGGTGTGGAACCATCCGGAAACAACGCTGAGCGATTACGCCTACCGACAAAGAAGATCGGGATGCACTCGATCGAACAGTCGTCAGGCACCAAAGCTAACAAGCCCGCCTATGAACGTCGATGCCGGAAAAATCTATTTCGGCCGCCGACGGTGAAAACTAGAATGCCACACCCTAGAAACACGGATGTTTTCGGCTCCGGCACCGGGGTACTTGGAGCAGCCAGGAAGACCTCCTGGTCTCCAAGTTGCTCGGTTCCCAAATTTCCAACAATGTCACCGTTGTCGTTTACTCCAGTTATGGACAGAAGTTGATATGGTTGCCCGGGGTCTAACGGGAGGTAGTTTAGAGTATTATCTTTATACACGAATGCGCAAGGAGATCCCCCACCAAACCCCGGAAAGCCCTCTCCGACAATCAGCCCGCTGTCGTTGATATAGAGAGCCGTTGTATACGTTAACGCGCCACAGTTTGCATCGAACGTGTTTATAATCCCGTCCTTATCTGAGAATCCGTGATTTGGTCCGCCTAAGCTCGTGGTGTAATTACCCACGATCGTCCCATCTTTGGATATCGCGGTAATCTGCGTACTAGTCGAGCCGGGCACAACAAAAGTTTCAAATCTTCCGTTCTGGTATATGAAGCCTTTGTCGCCCGGAGTGCTGTTGTAATAGCCCACGACCTCCTGATCGTTTGCCGATTCGGCAAACGCAAATTCGTTCTTCGGTCCCAGTAATGTTGTGAACTGGCCTTGAGAATAGACGAATGCTGCGTATAATCCAGGCCTTACATACCACCCCACGGCCTCACCCTGATTTGTAACATCCGTGATAATCTTTAGGTCACTGGAAGACGCGCCCTGAAAATAAGTGAACTGGCCGCCTTGGTAAAAGAACGCAGCAGAATTTGGGTGGTCGACGGCTCCGCCCGGTATATAAACTCCTCCATATAGCGTGCCGCTGGGCGTAACACCGCTGAGCCCCCAGCCTAGTTCATAGCCCGACGGGAGTGGTGGCAGGCTGAGAGTGCCATTGATGTCCAGAACTCCATGAAAGTTCGACAGTGAGGTTCCAACAATGCGGCCGGAGTCGTCAATTCCCTTAACACTCGTAAGTTCTGGTAGGTACGTGATACTGTATTGCGAGGCTAAAGCGGGGCTGGAACTGACCAATAATGCGAGACAGATCACCCCATGCCCGATGATGCTCAATTCCAAAACGAGTCTCCCTGACTACTTGCAGATAACTTACTCAGGGAGTGTAGCATCAATCATCCGCCCATTAGATCGACGACTTCTTCATTTCGGTACTAGTAAGCCCGGTGATGTCAATATAAGACGAAGCCATTACTCTGAAAACTAACAGCTGAGTGCTGAAAACTAACAACTGAGTGCTGAAAGCTAACTACTGACCGCTGAAAGCTAACTACTGACCGCTGAAAGCTAACAGCTGAAGGCCGAGGGCTGTCCGCTTCCGCTACGCCGCCGCGTCCGCGCTCTCCGACTGGAGCTGCGCCAACAAACCGCGCGCGACTTCCGTAAAAACCTTTCGGCGGCGATGCACAATGCGGACGGGCCGATAGAGATCCGCCGGCTCAAGCCGCAACGCGACTAACCGGCCCTGAGCAATATCCTCGCGCATAACGCGCCGGGGCATCACGCTGATCCCCGCCCCGTGTACGACTGCGTCTTTGATCGACTGAATATTGTCGAATCGGAGCGTAGTCTCGACTGCCACTTTCTGGTCCCGGAAGTATCGGGCAATGTGATTCTCGATCGGCAGATCGTCGTCGAACCCGATGAATGCCTCGCCGTTCAGTTCTGCGGCCGGAACGCTCGTGACTCCGGCAAGGCGATGAGTGGGCGAAACGGCGATTACCATCTCTTCTTCCCGCCAGGGCAGCGCAATCACATCGCGAGACGACTCCGCGTAGCTCACCAGCCCCAGATCGGCCTCATCGTCCGCCACCGCCTGGTACACCCGTTCCGGACGGAGATAGGAAACGTGCAGTTCGGCATCCGGGTAGCGGGCCGCAAAACGTTGTTCTATTTCGGCCATCTCCGAGAGTCCAACGGAGTAGATTGCGGCCACCCGGACCGTGCCGTCCGCCTTGTTCTTGAGCCGCTCTAGCGAAGCCTGGAGTTCGTCGCTCCGGCGCAGTACGTCCTTGCAGTACTCCAGGTAGATCTTTCCGGCGTGAGTGATCGCGAGTGGCCGTGTGCTTCGGTCAAACAGCGGGATTCCAAGCGCTTTCTCCAGTTCCTGAATCTGCTGGCTCGCCGCGGACTGACTGATTCCGTTCAGTTTGGCGGCCTTGCTTACACTTCGCTGGTTGGCAACGTCACGTATCAGACGGAGAGTTTCGACACTCACAAGGGACTACCGTATCATAAGCAAAACCGATTGTAAACAGTCGCAGATTCAATTTGACGAATAATGTGCTTCCCGCTAAACTAGTCCTATTCCGGGAGCGAATGCGAGGAGAACCGTAGTGTACCCAGTCGATACCCCGCTAAATCAATTGCCTGAGAAACAAGGCTTGTACGATCCCGCTCATGAGCACGACGCTTGCGGTATCGGATTCGTCGCCAACATCACAGGGGAAGCCTCGCACGACATTGTCCTCAAAGGCTTGCAGATCCTGGTCAATTTGGCGCATCGTGGCGCCTGCGGGTGTGACGCGGAAACCGGTGACGGCGCGGGTGTGTTGATTCAGATCCCGCACGAATTCTTCCGCAAAGCAACCCCTCCATTCGGCTTTACCCTGCCCGATAAGGGCCAATACGGCGTAGCGATGTGCTTTCTGCCGGTCGAGCTCCAGCAACGTCTCACCTGCGAAGGTCTGCTCGAGAAGATCTCCCGCGAAGAGGGCCTTACCGTCCTCGGTTGGCGCGATACGCCCCTCAATGTGGATGCCATCGGACGCGTCGCCCGCGCCTCGCAGCCGTACATCGAGCAGTTCTTCGTCGGCCGTCCCGCAGGTCTCACCGACGATGAGTTCGAACGCAAGATGTACGTCATCCGCAAGCGCGTCGAAGCTCAGGTCGCGGATTCGGACCTGCGCGAAAAGAGCTTCTTCTATATCCCGTCCTTCTCCGCGCGCACCATCGTCTATAAGGGCCTGTTGCTTGCCAACCAGATTGGCGAGTTTTACAACGAATTGCTCGACCCGGATACCAGGAGCGCGCTGTGCCTTGTACACCAGCGCTTCTCGACCAACACGTTTCCGACCTGGCAGCTCGCACATCCGTTCCATTTCATCTGTCACAACGGCGAAATCAACACGGTTCGCGGCAATGTGAACTGGATGAACGCGCGGCAGTCGGTGATTGAATCGCCGAACTTCGACGACATGAAGAAGGTGCTGCCGATCATTCAGCCGGGGGTGAGTGACTCGGCTGCGCTCGATAACGCGGTTGAGCTCTTGACCATGGCCGGCCGATCGCTGCCGCATGTGATGGCGATGCTGATTCCCGAAGCCTGGGACGCCGACTCAACCATGCCGGCCGAAAAACGAGCCTTCTATGAATATCACGCGTCGCTCATGGAGCCGTGGGATGGTCCCGCCGCCGTTGCCTTCACTGATGGGCGTCTGATTGGTGCGACGCTCGACCGCAACGGTCTGCGCCCCGCCCGCTACCTGGTCACGAAAGATGGCCTCCTCGTCATGGCGTCCGAAACCGGAGTTCTTCCGTTTGCCGATGGCGAAATCGAATACAAGGGCCGTCTCCAGCCTGGCAAGATGCTGCTCGCCGATCTCGAGCAGGGTCGCATCATTCCCGACGAAGAGATCAAACACAATCTCTCCTCACGTCGTCCGTACG
>JAFARV010000727.1 GCA_019245255.1 Acidobacteriaceae bacterium
AGCAATGGAAACTTGCGCGAGAACGGGAACAAGCCCGTCAATGATCGTGGCCTGCGGCTGGCTGAGCCGACTGATTTGAACCAGTTCGAGAAGCAGTTTGCCCAGCTTGAAAGCAAGTTTCGCGAAACAAGCCGGCACACGGCTCAATACGAACCGCAGACGGGAACCGTCAATGTCCACGACAAGCGCTCCGTAACTGACCACAGGAACCCCGTTGACGACGCAGTCGCGGAGACGGCGCAGATCGCCAATCAAACTCAAAGCCTACGTAACTCGTTTTCAGACGCCCAGGTCGTTAGCAAGCAAGCGATGGGAGATAACGCAAAGACCTACGTTGCTCAAGCCGACAGCGGCATATATCGTGGCGAGATTATTGGTCAGACGGATCTTCATGTCGTTCAACGGCTGAATGGTGAATCGGCTGTCGCGCACATGAAGCATCTCCTAACGCGAACACCGGAGCCAGGTGCGAATGTGCTGATCGCCTATTCGAAAGATGGCGGCCGGGTAAACGACATTCAAGCACGGTCGCGCGCAAAGGAGCTTGCCCGGTGAATTCAAAGGCTCTCTACCGCACACCGCCCGATCCCGGCTACATCGGCGGTTACAACTGGACGGCGATGCTCACTGGCTTCACCGTCCTATTGCTTTCGAATGTCGCCGCCACGCAATACGTTGCATATAGATTCGGCTACCAGCGCGCGCTCGGGATGCCGCTCTACCGAGCCGCTCACCTCGCCATCTATCAGCCCTTCGCCTGGTCCATGTGGGTACTGCGATATGTAGGCTCCGAAAACATGAAAATTAGAGGCCCGGTCCAGATCGGCGAGCTCATCGTTATGGCGGGATGCGGGCTCGCGATTGGTTTGTTCTACATCCTCAACCTGCGACGGACAAAGGCTCTGTCGAAGAACTCAGAAGACCTCCACGGCTCGGCGCGGTGGGCAACAGAGGAGGATGTGAAAGCAACCGGCCTCCTCGACTCCAAGCAGGGTGTTTACGTCGGCGGATGGCTTGATGACCAGCGCAGCCACCTTCAGTATCTCCGTCACAACGGACCCGAACACATCCTTGCGTTCGCCCCCACCCGTTCCGGTAAAGGCGTGGGCCTAGTCATTCCGACTCTACTGGCATGGTCGGAATCAGCGGTCGTGTACGACATCAAAGGCGAGAACTGGGCAAAAACAGCCGGCTTTCGAAGAAGGCAGGGACACTTGTGCTTCAAGTTCTCACCGGTCGAAGTCGGCGCATCTTCGCGCATCAATCCACTCGCAGAGGTCCGTTTATTCACGCCGCGTGATGTATCAGACGCTCAGAACGTCGCTGACATGATCGTCCGCACCGGCGAGGACAGCCCGCAAGAACGCTACTGGCAAGATGCGGCGGCGTCCATCACTGCTGGCATGATCCTTCACGTCTGCTACGCGACAGCAGCCGAGAAACGGGTCGCTTCACTGGCCGATCTCGCGAGAGTTTTCACCACTCCAGGCATGGGCTTCCGTGACACCCTGAAGGGGCTCGAAAGCTACGTTCACGATCCTGACCACGCCCACGATTGGCGAACACATGACGGCGAACGAACCGCAACGCACCCCGTTGTGCGCGAGAAAGTTCAGGAAATGCTCGACAAAGAAGACAAGGACTTCTCAGGTGTCCTGAGCACTGCGAAGACGGCGCTCACCCTATACAGTGATCCGCTGGTTGCAAAGAATACCGCCGCGAGTGATTTCAGCATCAACGATCTGGTCAACGCGGACAGGCCAGTTTCCCTGTATTTGGTTGTCCCGCCATCGGACAAGATTCGCTTGCGTCCGCTGATCCGGTTGATTTTCACAATGATCGTTCACCGGCTCACGGAGAAGATGGATTTTCAAGGCTCGGCCCAGAAGCGCAACCGGCACCGGCTGCTGTTTCTCATTGACGAGTTCCCATCGCTGAAGCGCATGGAGCTCTTCGCGGACGCGTTGAGTTACATGGCTGGATACGGGCTCAAAGCGTATCTGATCACGCAGGACATCCGGCAAATTCTCGACCAGTACGGTGCAAATGAAAGCATCGTCTCAAACTGCCACGTTCGCGTTGCATACGCACCGAATCAGTTAGAGACTGCCGAAGTGCTTTCGAAGATGACTGGCACCAAAACCATTCAGAGAGCTTCGTTCAACTTCTCCGGTTCGAGACTCTCCCCGATCATGAATCACTTGAACGCGAGCGTCGATCACGTTGAACGTCCCCTTCTAACACCCGATGAAATCCTACGGCTCACGCCGGCACGCAAGCAAGGCAATGGAGATAGCGAGCGAATCCTGGCGCCAGGCCAGATGCTCATTTTCGTTTCTGGGCACTATCCCATCCTGGGCACGCAAATGCTGTACTTCGCAGATCCCGAGCTGAAGAAGCGCTCTGATATTCCGCCGCCGACCGACTTCATCGCAATCGAGAACGGCGAAGTAGTTCAGCAGCGAGCCGCTGATCGCACTCCGAACGCGATCAGCCAACCAGAAACGCTCGAGGTGCCGCCAGTGGGCAATGGTCCCCTGAGCGCAATCGAAAAGGCCTTTATCGAAGAACTGACGAATACCAAATAGGAGGACGAACAACATGCAGCGAAACCGGATTGAGCTAGGAGGCTACCTTTCGGCCAAACCTGAAAATCGGTACTTACCTTCGGGCACTCCCGTCGCGAATGCGCGCCTGGGACAGACGTACGAATACGTCCAAAACAATCAGCCGGTGAAGCACACGAACTGGTTCAATCTGGCATTCTACGGCGAACTTGCCGGCGTTGCTCAGTCGTATGAAAAGGGCGACAACATCGACGTGGTTGGGACACTTCAGCAGCGTCAGTTCACACCGAAGGACGGCTCAACCCGCACCGTTTACGAGGTTGTAGTGCAACACGCGCACGTCATTGCAAAGAATCGCCGCTTAGCAGCGACGACGGAAGCCGATCCAACCCCGGCCGGAAATGAGTCGCCCGACGGAAAGGAGGAAGTGGATGCTTGGGCAGTTCTGTGGGAAGCTCATGCTCACGGTCGGTTCGGTCTTCGTTCTGGCTGCGCTGATCGCCGTGGCCGGGTTGCTCGGAGTTCGCCTGAACTTGACGAACTCGGTCCCGATTGGGTTGTACATCGTAACCAGCTCTCCGGATGCTGCCCTGGTTGAGTTTTGTCCGCCAGAGCCGTTCGGAACACTCTCGCGCGAGCGCGGCTATCGTGAGCGCTCGCGTTTCGGTTGCCCAGATGGAGCGAAGCCTCTTATGAAGCCGATTGCCGCGCGAGCTGGAGACGTGGTTGCGATGTCAGCGGCGGGCGTCGCTGTGGACGGCAAACTGATTCCGCACACAGCCCCATTGCATGACGACAGCGCAGGCCGCCCGATCTCAGCTTGTCCGTTCGGCCTCTATCCTGTCCAACGCGGCACAATCTGGGTGGCCTCATCATTCAACGCGCACAGCTTCGATAGCCGCTATTTTGGCCCGATCCTGGAATCCGCCATCTTGCACCACCTCAGACCCCTGTGGATTTCAGAATAGATCGTAACCCCGCAATTGCGGTCACTATCGGAGCGTGCATCGGCGTAGCTATTTCCTTCTGGCCCGTTGCTTTCGTGGCCAGCATAGCCGTACCCGCATGCGCGCTGCTCCAGAGAAAACGACTGTACGCAGCCGCCGTTGCCTTTGCCTATTACGCTGGTGCGATCTGGTTGGTTATGCCGAGCGTGGAAACGTTTTTTGGACCCAAGCCTGGCAAGCTCGACGCTGTCGCGATCTGGCTTTGCGGCGCGGCACTCCTAACGGTTCCGTACGCGCTTCTCTGGACCCTGAATCACCGAACCATCGCCCTTCGATCAATTCTAGCCGTGCTCGTCAGCGTGCCACCACCGCTTGGAATCATCGGCGTCGCCAATCCCATTACTGCCGCGGGCTTTCTTTTCCCCGGAACAGCTTGGTTTGGCTTAGCTGCAACGCTGGCGGCGATCGCGACCTTATGCGTCCGACCGGCATCAGCGACGATCATCATTACCGTCGTCGCAATAGGCTGCAATCTCATCTATCCTGGCGACCCGAAACCACCTGCCGACTGGGAAGCCGTGAACACTGATTTCGGGGGCGTGGGCCGAAACGCCTCTGCGGAGTTGAACGCCGCCCGGTTCATTCAGCAACGCGTCCTCGCCTCAAAAGCCCGAGTGATCGTCTTCCCCGAAACGGTTGTACCGCGCTGGACGGAAGCGACAGACCTCTTCTGGCAACAAGCCCTCGATGCGCTTGCATCGAGCGGAAAAACGATTCTGCTCGGAACCACGTTCGACATCCCCGGCCAGGTCGGATACGAAAACGGCATAGTTATTCGCGGCGCTCAGACCGGCACATTCCTGCAGCACATCCCAGTACCGGTTGGCATGTGGAATCCTTTCCGGAGCTCAAGTGTACCGCTGAACTTCTCGGGTCCATCGTGCATCACGATTGACCACCGCAGGGCGGCGATTCTAATCTGTTACGAGCAAGTACTGACTTGGCCAATGCTAGCTGCTGCGGTAAACCAACCTGAAATCCTCGTCGCTATTGCGAATGACTCCTGGGCCCAGGCACGGGTTGCCGCGATACAAAGGGGTGTGCTTGCGAGTTGGGCACGGTTGTTTTCTGTTCGTACGGCGTTCGCAACACTCCTCCGGGAGCGATTCAATTGATCCAAAATGACTTCTCGGATGTGCCGCCATCTTGCACGAGGGCGGCTAACAATCCCTTATGCTGACCCAAAGTAATCGATTGCGATCTGCCCAGAAGAAGCAACTGTTCCTCTCAGCGCCACACCATGCGGATTAAACGGCAGCTGAACTGTTCCAAATGGGTACAGGTCAGCTCCGCAGATCGTGGCGGTGCGGCCAGTTCCGGGTATGATCCTCGTTACAGTCCCTTGTTCCGGAATCGGCACCGACCATTTTGCGGCCACTTGGTAGGTTTTGTGATTCCAACCACGCGGATATTCTTCTCCAGAGGGCGCAGCCGCATGCCTCCAAAGCAGATAGTGGTCCTCGGATTCCCAAAAGTCGGCATCTTCCAGAATGGCATCGTTTTCTCGAAGCCACTCGCGAAGCCCTTCATTGTTTTTGAACGATGCCGCGAGTTGCCGCGGTACCCAAATTGCGCCCACACGCGACGAAAATCCCATCTGGCAAAGTAGGGCAGCCGGAATCGTGGGGACACCGTAAGTCAGGACGAAAGCTGGGCCATCGCCCAGTTCGGCTCGACGCGGATGTTCCGTAGCAATCGCCTGGACCCGGACAGCTTCGGCAGCCCATACGAGACGAAACACCACACCGTCTTGAACGAATGATTGAGTGCGTTGCGCATCAAGCGCTCTTCTGGCGTGCAATATCTGCGAGAAAGCGGCTCCCTTGACCCATGCAGCCAGCACGTACTCCCAGTTTTCCGGCAGCTTCCGTACTGAAAAGAATTTTTCTGGCATGATGATCCGCGCCAGTTTTACCGCTGAGTCGGCCACAGTATCGGCATCGTCACACGTTATTGCTGCCTGCAGGCCGGAAAGGAGGTCGACGAGTTCATCAAGCCGCTCATGAATGAACAATCCGGGCTGTCTACCTAGGCCTGAGAAAAAACATGCTTTTCGTTGCTCAACAGTAGTATTACGCCACAGCCAGTTTGCCCTCGAGCGCAGGACTGCGACCTCAAGGTTTCTTTGCGCTTCAGACGCGCGCGCGAGAGTACGCTTCCACAGGGAGTCCTTGAGCACCTCATCAAGCACGGTAGCGAGCTCTTCGACATCCGTTTCCAGGGGTTCGACTAGAGAAAACAAAGCGACATCCAGGTCGGAGATGTATTTTTCGAGACTGTCTTCGAGCTCATCCTCATCATTCGGGATCGGTTCAGCAGCGGCAAGGCGGGTATCGCTCCACAGATCATGTTGATTCAGCACATACTCCAGTAGTGCGTCTTTTTGAACGCCAAACTTTTTTCGCAACTCTTCGGATATACGCCAGATTAGTTGGGCTAAGCCGCTCAGCAATCGTTGTCCGCGGGACTTCTCGATCATGCGTTCAAAAATTCTATGCAGTTCAGCGCGAGAGTCGGAGGCGAATATTGGCAAGACCGCTATGCCATCCAGATCCACATACGCACGGCCAGCACGTCCAACAACGTTGGAGAACTCGGCGATTGAAATGTGTCGCCACTCGCCGTCCTCGTAGCGTTTCAACGATCGAAAAATCAAAACGCTGCACGCGAGATCGATGCCTTGAGCCAGTGTAGGCGAAGCGACTACGACCGGTAGCCTTCGGGCGTCCAGTAATTGCTCGATAGCGGTCAAAAAGGGCCTGGGCAAGGCCCCATGGTGTGTTCCGACCCCGATCTCTAACGCACGCACAGCTGCGTGATTTTCTCCGAGCCACTCGCATCCGATCGCTTTGGCTATCCCCATGTGTTCAGGTTTGGGAACGTTTACATTCGGCAGGTAGCCTTGGTCGCTCATTCGGCGGAACTCACTCGCTAGCGGCTCGACCTGGTTTCGTTGCGGGGAATAGACAAGAACGGTATGTCCGTCTCGCGCGAAGGCGTTGGCCGCGCAGATGCAAAATTCCTTGTCGTTCTGGGGAAATGGATTCCTCCGCTGCCTTTGTGGAGCACTGGCACTCACGAAGGCTGGTACGTAGGGCTGCTCGCCGTCAAGAAAGGATAGCCTGCCAGTACTTGTCCGCATATTCCAATCCAGCGTTGCAAAACGTTGTCGAGTGGGTCGCCACTGCACGTGCACAAAGTCTCCGGGCTCATCGCTCCGGAGCCAGTTCCCGAAATCTTTGAAAAAATCGTCTTCCGGATTGAACATCGCCGACAAGCAAACGATGCGTCGGCTGGCGGAATCCTCTCTACGCAGCAAACGTTGGATTAGCACTTCATATCGAATCTCACGACTCCCGGCACCAATCATATGTCCTTCGTCGAAAACAATAAGTGCCACATCGTCGAGCACATTCGGGTCTTGGCGGAGTGCGAAGTCAAGTTTTTCCGGAGTCGCGACAACGATGTCAGCGCCGGCCAAGGTTTCGGTGTCAATGAGAGTCGCCCCACTCGCGCCGTATAGAGACGTAACAGTAGCGCCGAGCGGCACAAATGTTCGCGCGAGCACCCTCTCGACTTGGGCGGAAAGCGCCCGCAATGGCGTTACATAGACGATTCGTCGTCCATCCGCCATCGCACGCAGAATGCACAATTCGGCGATTCGCGTTTTTCCTGCACTCGTGGGCAGTGCAATGACAAGGTCATCGGACGGGTCCACCGCCCGCTTGGCAGCGACAATCTGCGATGGCCATAGGTCGATGTGAGGTGGCGTTCGCGCTCCAAGCAAAGAAATGAAATCGCGCCGTAGGTCGTTCCATTGTTGTGGGGCACTTATATCAGGAACCGACGGAAGCATAACGTGGAGGCTTTGATCCCAGATATCCCGCAACAGGTGCAAAGTAAGCGTGGCCACCCACCAGGTAGGTATGTTGCCGATCTCTGCTGCTGACGCAATTACTCCCTCAAGCAACTGAAGGGCCGAATCAAATATGTCTCGATCACCCAGAGCGAGAGCCGTGTCCGCTAAGCCGATACCATGATGATATTCAGCTGTGAGTGCAAGGACGGCCGCATCATCCGCGCCGAAGGGATCGTTCTCGTCCGTGAGGCGCGCAGCGACTACGTCATCGCCGTGGGCCGGATCGTTATGCCACTGAAGGATTTGGGCCCGCAGGATAGATAGATCGCGGCGCAAGAGATACCCAAGGCATCTTTCGTGAGACGCTAGGTTCCTGTCCAGGGCCGGAAGGGGCAACAGCGAATAGGATCGCGCTGCATACCCGCCCAAATGAAATGCGGCCGCGCTGATGACGAGGTGTCTTCCTTGATCGCCATCTCTCGCGTCCCCACGCCGGACGGCTGACTCAATAGCTTCAGCGGCGACGCGCAATGCCTCGGTCGTATCAAACCGGTCAGTTGCCGCTCTAGACCGATTTGCATCGCGCAATTCCAAAGCGAGAGCCAATATGCCATACCCGAAGTCCAGGAGATCGGGAGTCAGGGTCGTTGAATGCAAACGTTCCGGCGCGCCCTCCGGTACCCGTCCGTCCCGCCAAACCATTCCTCTCGCCAATCCCAGGGCGAGAAGGCGACCTCTCGCGTCGGGTTGAACTAGCTCCAACAGAGAACGGTTGATTGCTTCGGGATCACGCGCCATGAGTCTTGTAGACAGCAGTTATAAAATCGCTATGATCACTGATTACGATCGCCGCGTTCTCGCGTTTGATCCCACGATGTTTGGATTTTGGAGCCTCTGCCAAATGCTTAGCTGGATCGTTTCCCGATAACGCGAAGATCATGTGTGTCAAGTTGCGCGCGGCGATCGTGCCCGCACACTGCAGGTCTTGAAATATTTTCGCTTCGCTATCCCGATTTTCTTCGTAAAGGCGCTTTGTAATGAACGCCAACGTTGAGGGGTTCGGGCGGCCATCGTGCTTGTCTAGACCCTCCGCCGCTTCTTGGGCAACATCGTCACTGAACCTTGCCCTGCTTTTGCATTCGCATTTGAGCACGCGCGCGGGTGTAACACTTGCGTCTACTCCAATCACGTCATTTCCATGCATCGCCATCTGGCGATCGCTCTTCCATCGAAGCTTGTGGATGGGGACTACAAACAGAGTCTCGGAGTTGACGTACTCCGTTGCTAGCAGTTCGCCCAAGTCGCCTGACTGTGTCTTCTTAGCGCTGGGTAGGCTATTAGCGACAATTTGGGCCGCCTTCCTGAAGCCACCGGCTTTTAGAATAGTTTGTTCGCCTACAAAGTGGTTTGCTAACAGCCCCTCAAGCGTTTTCAAACCGAGCGGTCGTCGTCCGGCACGCTCCGCAAAAACGCTGGTCCCAGGGTGCGGCGTGGGAATCGGCTTCAGCCATTTCTTAAACAAATCGGTCGACAAAATAGGGGCCTTACGTTCCCCTTGGCGGCGGCTCGGCGCACGCCGCGACACTCGAAAGGGGCGCTCATGGCCAAATCCTTGCTTGTTTCAGTATCTATCTCGATGTTAAGCACATTTGTGTCAGATACTTGCGTCCGGAAATCCGTGCGCACCATTGATCCCAAATGGCATGAATCAGCCAGAGCCTGCGGGGGTCAATCGTGCGATGCCCAACCGACGCACAGACTTCGGGTTGGTGTTCAGGGTGAGCGCTCGACGATTCCCAGCAACTCCCTCAGCTTCTGCCGGAACAGAATATCCTTCGGCCCCTTAGCCATCCCGTGGCGCGCGTGCTGTTCCACTTTCGCGAGCGGCACCTTGTAGCTCACCGGGTGGTCCCGCCAGATCTGAACGCTCATCTCGCAACCTGGTCCGGGAGGATGACCATGCCACAGTCCGGCACGGAAATGGTGCACCCCTTTCGCGACGGCCTCATAAAGCGTGTCAGCCTCGACCTGCACTTCGTGGCGGACCTGTTCGATGTCCACGTAACTGACCCGGCAGAATGCCACGACTTCAGGTTACATCTTCGCCACTTATTCGCCAACACCCTCCGGTACCGACTCAGCTTTTCTCCGCGCCTGCGCGTGGGCGGCTCGACAGGTTTTCCACAGAATCCACAGTTTTGGCGCGCCAACTACAGGTAGATACATTCAGGTAAATACAGGTAAGTAATAAGGAAGGGTGCCCCTCAAGTCCCGTACTCTGCCCCGTGAGTCCCGTGAAAACGCCGCTAAACCTCGCCCCGCAGGTCCCGTGGAAAACGTTTTCTTCCACAACGCGGACTCGCCGACCCGGCGCCATCCGGCCCGCTCCTAAAGTCCCGGACCGGCACAACTCGCCTGGATACCGCGTTGGCTCGCCCAAAAACATGCGGCCGCCGCTTGAATAACTGCCCACGCCGCCGAATCCCAACCAGTTTGGACACGAATCCCACCAGCCAGCGCGAATGCAGTCCCGCCGGGGCGCCCCTAAAGTCCCGTGAAAATTTCCATGCGAAAAAAGTTAAGCCCCGCTGTCCGAGTCGGACTTCCTAAGCGCTTTAGGGGTGTAGGACATGAACTCACCCATAAACTTCTCTACCCTGGCAAGCCTTGCGGACGAGCAGCCGAGTACGCTCATGGGCTGCATCCGAATGGCTTGGCCGCACATTCAAGCTGCTCGCGAGCACAAGGTGACTCTGAAAATCATTCACAAGCGCCTGAACGACGCCGGGATCCCAATCTCGTACAAACTCCTGGCGGCGTACGTAGCTCGCCTGCAGCATGAGTCGCAGCAGCATGACCGCGATACGACGGTTCCAACGGCAGCTTGAGGATCACAATGCTCGAACACACAACGACAATCACTGACTCGAAATCGGTCTTGACCATCAACGAGGTTGCACGGCGTCTTCGCTGCTCCAAGGCGCATGTTTGCAACCTGATGAATGGAAGGGTGCGCGGCGTGCCCAGACTCCCGCACGCTACGCTCGGGCGCAGGAAGCTCACAACCGATGAATGGCTCGCCCGGTGGATGGAGGCCACCAAGCGCCAATGATACCCTCAGGACCATGTCAGGATTTTTCGCCGCATTCGCAAGAAAGAGGAAACGCAATGCGTCGAAGGAAATATCAACGCGGGTGTCTCATCGCCCGCAAACGAAAAGGAAGGAGGTATTGGTACGCCCAGTGGAGCGAGAAGGGTGAACGGCAATGCAAGGAGCTCGGGCTGTGCTCGGAGATGAACCGATCAGAAGCGGCGGAAATGTTCGCTGAGATTCTGCGACCAATCAACGAAGCAAATGGTAGAGCCAACAAACAACGCGATACATACACGTTCGAGCGTTTCTGCCATTCCGTTTACCTGCCGATGTTCCAGCGCAAATG
>JAFARV010000770.1 GCA_019245255.1 Acidobacteriaceae bacterium
GGAATCATGACGTGCTTTGGAACGCTTTGAATGCCGGTCTGATCGACACCGTTGGGACCGACCACTGTCCATTTGATACCTCGCAGAAGCTGCTCGGCCGCGAGGCCTTCACGCAAATTCCGAATGGTATTCCGGGCATCGAAGAGCGCGTGAATCTGCTCTTTACTTATGGAGTGAAGCGGGGAAAACTCGATCTGCATCGCTTCGTTGATGCCGCGAGTACCCGTCCGGCAAGACTCTTCGGCTTGTTCCCGAGAAAAGGCACCATCGCGGTCGGGAGCGATGCGGACCTGGTCGTCTACGATCCGGAGTACCGAGGCGCTCTTTCGGCCTCCCGCCAGCACGGAAATTACGACTACAACGCCTTCGAAGGCATGGCGATCGAAGGCCGCCCGTCGGTCGTCACTGTTCGCGGCAAGATTCAGGTGCGCGATGGCGAGTTCGTAGGCGAGCGTGGGCGCGGTCGATTGCTGAAGCGCGAGCCCTCCCATTTCTGAGAACTTTCGCCACATGCCTCTCGATCCCAAGCGCACCGTCCGCGACCTGAAAGAGCTTCGTGAGCTCTCGAGCGATACAAACGGCGCACAACGCGTCGCCTGGACAGACACTTGGCTGTCAGCGCGCGAGTGGTTTCAAACCAAGCTCACCGGCCTGCCTGTCGAATTCCATCAGGACGCCGCGGGAAACAATTGGTTCACTGTGCATGGCCGCTCGCCGGAAGCGTTGTTGCTTGGTGGGCATCTCGATTCCGTTCCGAATGGCGGTTGGCTCGACGGCTCTCTGGGAGTGCTTGCGTCACTCGAAGTGTTGCGCCGCATGGTCGACGAGTTTAGCGGCGAACCTCCCGTCACCATCAGACTGGTCGATTGGGCCGATGAAGAAGGCGCACGCTTTGGCAGAAGCCTGTTCGGGTCTTCCGCGTTTGCGGGCACACACAGCATCGAGGCCGATCGAAGCAGGACCGATAAGGACGGCATCCGGCTTGAAGATGCTGTCCGGCGTTGCGAAATCGAGATCGAACGTATCGGGGAAGCTTCCCGCGAACGCGAGAATGCGTGTGCATATCTGGAACTCCACATCGAACAGGGCCCGGTGCTGGAACGGATGGAACTGCCGCTCGCAGCAGTGCTTGGCACAAAGGGTGTCGAACGGCACACGGTCACTTTCTTCGGGCAAGAGGCACATTCCGGCTCCACGCCGATGAGTGTCCGCCGTGACGCGCTGGCTGCCGCTGCGAAACTCGCTCTCGAGATCCGTCCCATCGCCGTGCGCCACAAGGACGCCGTCTGCACCATGGGCAGTGTTAAAACATTTCCCGGCATCGTCACCGCCGTTGTGGGCCGCTGCGAAGCCACCCTCGATCAGCGCGATCTTGATCCCGGAGTACTTGACGCCATGCACCGCGAAGCGATCGAAGCAAGCGAACGCTTTGCGCGCGAGGAACGTTGCACCGTCGAGTGGTCGCGCATCTGGAACATCGAACCCGTGCCCTTTCACTCCGAACTGATCGGTCTCTGTCGGGACGCGATTCGCGAGGTCGCCGGTGAAGCGCCCGCTCTTCCGTCGGGCCCCTTGCACGATGCGGCGGAGGTGAGCCGGGCGGGCATTCCCACAGTGATGATGTTTGTACAGTCGCTGGGCGGCATCAGTCACAACAAAATCGAAGACACAAAAGAGGAGTACATTGAACTATCGGTCGCGGCCCTCGACCGTCTCGCGACGAAAACCGCCCGTTGGATTCAGGATGGCGGAGAATAGCTGAATATGGATCACGCAGATTCCGAGCAGGTCATTCGGGAGAACCGCGACTACACGATGTTTTCGTGGTCGGTTCAAAGTACGGCCAATCCGATGCACCTGGTGCGCGCTCAAGGCGTTTGGTTCTGGGACGGCGACGGGAACCGCTGGCTCGACTTTAGTTCGCAGCTCATCAACCTCAACATCGGACACCAGCATCCGCGCATGTTGGAAGCCATCAAGAAGCAAGTGGACGAACTCTGCTTCGCTGGTCCTGGCTTCGCCACCGAACCCCGTGCTGCGCTCGGAAAGAAGCTCGCTGAAGTAACCGGCCTGGCAAAATCCTTCTACACTCTCGGCGGCGCCGAGGCGAATGAAAACGCCATGAAGATGGCGCGTTTGTTTACTGGCCGGGACAAGATCATCACGCGTTACCGGTCGTATCATGGCGCGACCATGGGCTCGATGACGGCTTCGGGCGATCCGCGCCGCTGGCCCGTTGAACCAGGTACTCCGGGCATCGTGCGCGTCTTCGATCCTTACTGTTATCGCTGTCCGTTCGGCAAAACGGTCGATAGCTGCCGCCGCGAGTGCGTGAGCCACATCGAAGAGATCATCCAGATGGAGGGCCCGCAAACCATCGCTGCAGTGATGGTAGAAGGCATTACGGGCTCCAACGGCCTGCTGGTGCCGCCCGATGACTACTATCCGAAACTGCGGGCGCTTTGTGATAAATACGGAATTCTGCTCATCGACGATGAAGTGATGAGCGGATTCGGGCGAACAGGCAAGTGGCTCGCAACCCAGCATTACGGCATTAAACCGGATATCGTCACCTGCGCCAAGGGACTCACCA
>JAFARV010000778.1 GCA_019245255.1 Acidobacteriaceae bacterium
GTAACAAGGTCAACGCCTGAAGCCATGAAATACATCCCGCATTGTGCAAACAGCGCAAATGCGTAATATTCGCCGCGATCTTCACCGACGATCTCTAAATAGCGGTACGACGTAAGCAGAAGAACAATTACCGAGAGACACACCAAGACATTGGTGAACAGTGCGAGGTGGTCGATTGTTACCGCTCCGTAGAACGCCTTGATCGGCTCAGCGCGCGTCTCGAACGCTCTCCACTGCTCGAAAAAGGAGCCCGCGATCATTACTTCTCCAGCGAGATTGAACCAGACCAGCCACGTGCGTTTCTCCGTCCTGCGCATCATTACGTCCAGCATCAGGGTGACGCAACCAAAGATGGCCATGAGCAGCCCCGGCAGCATCGCGAGATAGTTCATCGAGCCTGCCCCAGAGTTGGATGTACTTCCTGCATCAACGCGGTCACCGCTGGACGTAAGACATTGAAAAGCGGAGCCGGGTAAATACCGATCCCGAATATGATTGCAATGAGCGGTACGACGATTACGCGCTCGCGAACAGTCAAGTCCCGCAGAGTGCGATTGACATCGTAACGTATAGGTCCCATCATCGTCCGCTGATAAAGCCACAACAAGTAAGCCGCGCTTAGAACCATGCCGACGACTCCAACAAGCGCCCATAATCGATTGACGGCAAACGCGCCTGAGAGAATTGTAAATTCACCAACAAAACCATTCAGCAACGGTAAACCGGCAGAACTAAAAACGGTGATGGCGAAGACCGTGGCGAAAACCGGTATTACTTGCGCGAGTCCACCAAAGTCGGAGATCTCGCGCGTATGGCGCCGGTCGTACATGAACCCGACCAGAAGGAAAAGCAGGCCAGTCGAAATACCGTGGTTAATTTGCTGGATGACGCTGCCAGCCACTCCATTGAAGTTCAGTGCGAAAATACCCAGTGTGCAAAATCCCATGTGACTTACAGACGAATACGCGACCAGCTTCTTCCAATCCCGTTGCATGAGGCTGACTAGAGCGCCGTAGATAATCGCGATAAGGGATAACACCACCATCGTTTTCACCACGGGTGGAGAGGTTGAGGCCTCCGGAACAAGCGGCAACGAAAAGCGTATGAACCCGTAGGTACCCATTTTCAAAAGTAAACTGGCCAGCAGTACAGAACCGGCCGTCGGCGCTTCGACGTGCGCATCCGGTAACCAGGTATGGAGAGGGAACATGGGCACCTTGACTGCGAAGCCAAGAAAGAGCGCCCAGAAAATCCACATCTCTATGGCAAGTCCCGGATGCAGACCAACTAACTTCGTCAGTTCGAAGGTGTAAATCCCGGTCTGCTGCGCATGACAGAAATATAACCCCAGGAATCCGAGCAAAAGAAAAACACTTCCCAGCAGCGTATAGAGGAAGAACTTGATGGCCGCATATGCCCGGCGTGGACCTCCATACACCCCGATCAGGAAATACATCGGAATTAGAACCAGGTCCCAGAACAGATAAAAAAGAAACAGATCCAGCGATATAAAGACTCCGATTATGCCCGTCTCGAGGAGCAAAAGCATCGTGTAGTAAAGCTTAGGACGCTCCAGCACATCGTTCCAGGAGCACAACACAGCGGCACTAGTGATCAGAGTGGTCAAAAGAACCAGCAGCAGACTGATGCTGTCGAGCCCCACAATATACTGCGCGCCAATGGCTGGAATCCATTGGGCCCGCTCGACGAACTGGAACCCGGCGTAACCGGCCCGAAACTGGGATGCAATAACGACTGAAAGTATTAGAGTTGCAATCGCGGTTCCGTTCGCAATGAACCGGATCAGATTCAACCGAGCCGGCGAAAGCAGTAAAACGAACAGCCCGAGGCATGGAAGAAACAACAGGCTACTGAGTAAGTGTGCCGGCATCGGGTAACTGTCAGCGGGCGAGATAGTACCCGAGCGCTGCGAGTACGATTACAAGAAAGATGGATGCGTACGTTTGAAGAAACCCAGTCTGAAATGCACGTACAGGCCAGGACAGGAAACGGGCAAAGCCGGAGATCGCTCGAACTGTCCCATCAATGATTGAGCCGTCAGACCAGGAAAGTGCGGCCGCAAATTCCCGGGATGAAGCAGCGATTCCATTTACCGAGCCGTCGATCAAAAGAGCATCGCCCATGGCCGCGCCTTTAGCAGTGCGCAAAACGACGCCCTCGAGAAAGTGCTCTTCGAAAACGGCGTCTACAAACCAGCGATTGCGCAGGAATGCGGCAACCGGCCCAAAGCGCTGGTCCAACCCCGCGCGAGCTTCCGGGTGGCGTACATAATAGTGCCACGCAATTGCAATGCCTGCTAACGCAATCCCTGCCGAGCCAAGCATCAGGCGCCACCCAGTCCAGGGAATGGGGACGAATAACCATCCTGCCAATACACAGCAAGCGGCAAGTACCGCCATCGGTATTTGCATGCTGGCTGTGCCTTCGTGCGCAGCCAATCTGTGCCGTCGCGGATGCGACAGAAACGCCAGGGAGATCAGGCGCCACGAGTAAATGGCGGTCAAAAGCGACGTTAGCAGGCCAATAACAGCTAGAGGTGTGTAACCCGACTCAAAGCTCGCTCCCAGGATGAGGTCTTTCGAGAAATACCCGGCCAGGCCGGGGAGTCCAGCCAGCGTAAGCGCTGCAACGCACATAGTTGTGAATGTAACCGGCAGTTCCTTTCGAAGTCCGCCCATGTGCTTCAAATTCTGTTCTCCGTGCAGCGCATGAATTACAGATCCGGCGCAGAGAAACAGCAGCGATTTGAAGAACGCATGCGTCGCGACGTGGTACATCGCAGCGCGATCTGCGCCAAGCCCGAGCGCCATGAACATAAAGCCGATCTGACTGATAGTTGAATATGCAAGTACGCGCTTAATATCGTTCTCAACCAGTGCGACAGATGCGGCAAAGAGTGCAGTCACTGCGCCGGTTATCGCGACCCCGAAGCCGACCTCCGGCGCCAACACGTACAGAAAGTTTGAACGCGCAAGCAAGTAGACGCCAGCACAGACCATGGTGGCCGAATGAATCAGAGCCGAGACGGGCGTCGGACCTTCCATAGCGTCGGGCAGCCAAACGTGCAAAGGAAACTGTGCTGATTTTCCTACCGCCGCGACCACCAGGAGCGAACCGATCAGCACGACGCTCCCGTGCGGAATGTGTGATGCGGAGGCCGATACCGTCGTGTAGTTCGTCGATCCGCAAGCCAGCGTCATCGCAATGATCGCCAAAACGAATCCGGCGTCTCCAATCCGATTCACTATGAACGCCTTTGTCGCAGCATCCGCCGCCTGGGGCCGTTCGAAGTGATATCCGATGAGCAAATAGCTTGCGAGCCCAACGCCTTCCCATCCGGCAAAGAGAAGCAGATAACTGCCGGCGAGCAGGAGCAGCTTCATATTCGCAATAAAGAACAGCAGGCCTCCGAAATATCTACGCTGGTCCGGTTCTTCCTTCATGTACCCGATCGAAAACAGGTTCACCATCAGACCGATAACGTCTAGCAATATCAGCAGCCAGGCGCTCAGCCAATCCAGTTGAAAGCTCAATGCCGGGCCAAAACCAGGAATCCATTCGCCGGACTGTGTGATAAGCGCTGCACCGTTTCGCGTAGCGATGCCCGCGAAGATGGATAACCCGATGCTAAGAGCACTTAGAGCGACAGCAAAAATTCCCGGCCAGCTTTGCGGGGTCTTGGCGGGATGAGTACGAAATCCCCCAATGAAGAAGATGAGAAGTGTGCCGGCGACGGGAGTTAGAAAGCTCGCGACCAGAGCGTAGCTTGCGGCTACCGATCGCGCATCTACCATTTCAGGAGATCCAACTCATCTGCGAGTACGGTTCCTCGATTCCGGAATAGCGCGATCAGGATACCCAGCGCGACCGCCGCCTCTGCAACCGCAACGGACATAACGAAAAGCGCGAACACTTGGCCGGTTGCGTGGCCATGCTGATGCGAAAACGCAACCAGATTGATATTCACAGCGTTGAGAATCAGCTCGATACACATCAGAATGACCACTATGTTCCGGCGCACAAGAAAGCCGGTTACGCCGGTCGCAAATAGCACTGCGCTGACCACGAGGAAATGAACAGTTGAAATCGGATAGAGCACTACCGCGGTGTCCGCCCTTCCAGCCTGGACCGTTGCAGGCCCATCCATACCGAGCCCACAATGGCCACGAGCAGCAGCACGGATGCGACTTCGAACGGAAGCGCATACCGCGAAAGCAGGACATCTGATAGCGCTGCGACTGAAACGGTGGAATTGCTATTTGACGCCACAGCAGGAGGAATGCGTCGAACGGCGATAATCAATTCGGCTGCAAAGCCCGCGCCTGCCAAGACCAGCAGAGGCCAACCGCGCCGGAACTGAGAAACGTGTGCCGCGGCTTCTAAATTAATTAACATGACAACAAACAGGAACAGCAGCGTTATGCCGCCGATATACACGATGATCTGAGCGACGAATAAGAATTCAGCTCCAAGTAACAGGAACAAACCGGCCACACCCATAAGTGACACGGTGAGCCACACGGCCGAGAGAACTGCGTTCCGGCGAGTTATTGTCATGAGTGCCCCACCCAGTGTAAGAGCAGCAAAAATGTAGAAAAGCGTGGCGTCGATCATGCGTCATTGTCTGAAGGTCTCGGGGACAGGCCCCTGCTCCAACATCTGGCGGTCCCAAATCATTCCTTTACGCGAGAATGTTGCCAACTCG
>JAFARV010000036.1 GCA_019245255.1 Acidobacteriaceae bacterium
CTTCGTGCCCGTGGAAGAACCAAGAAGGCGCCAGAGGACCTCTTTTTACGGCTGGTGGATTGTTGCCACAGGGTTTGTGACGATTGGAGCGGCTGTCGGCATTCCTTATTACAATCTGCCGTTCTTCTATGACTACTTTCAGAAAACATTTCATTGGAGCCTTGAGGAGATTACGCTAGGGTTCCCACTGGCTGCAATTTGTACCGTGTGGATCGGGCCGCTGCTGGTACCCCGTTTCAGCCAACGCAAGTTGATTGTGTTTGGGGCAGGTCTGACGGCGTTGTGTCTGTTTGGATTCGGGGTAATGGGGGGAAGCTTGCCGTTGTACTTCGCTTTGTACTTCCTGTATACGGCGGGTTACATTTTTTCGGGACCGATTCCACATCAGATCCTGGTATCACACTGGTTTGAGAAAAAACGCGGCCGGGCGATGGGGTTAGTCTACGTCGGTGTCGGGCTGTTCGGCGGAGGGGGTTCTTTTCTAGTTCGGTATGTGACCGCACACTATGGGTACCGTACCGCACTGTTCGCACTGGCAGCGGTGGTGCTGATTGTCTGGCCATTGGCAATCGGGCTTCTGAGAGATACGCCGGCCGAAATGGGACAGTTTCCCGACGGGAGGACACAACTGACCGCCGATGCAGCACGCGCTCCGCGAAGCTATGGTTATCTCGTGCGAAGCCGGGCGTTTTGGCTTCTGCTGGTGGGAAGCGTGTGCTCGATCGGAGCCATCGGGTCCATCAACATACATATGAAGTTCGTTTTCCGTGATGCGGGATACACGGATCAGCTGGCACTGAACGCCGCCTGGACGACGGCGTCGGTGCTGATCCTCTGGTCGAGCATTGCAGGCAGGCTCAGTATCGGGTGGATGGCGGATTGGCTGTCCAAAAAGGCAGTTATGACCGGGACATACTTCGTTGTGGCGCTTACAATTCTGTTGTTATTGGCGGTGCGGCCGGCGCAACCATGGACACTCGACATCTTTGGAATTGTTTTCGGATTTTCGATGGGCGCCGATTATTTCCTTATTCCCTTAATGGCGGCTGAGGAATTCGGGGTCAACACTCTGGCGCGCGCGATGGCGATTCTTCTGCCGGTCAACACGATAGGACAGACCTGGTGCCCCTACCTGGTGGCCGCGTTGCGGGAGCACTTCGGGAACTACCTGGCGCCGATGGCAGTCGTGTTTGCCATCGCAATGGCCGGCGCGCTTGCAATCGCGCTGCTGCCAAGGCGCAATCTGAGAGAAGATGCAGCGGTTTCGTTCGCCGAAACCGCCTCACGAGGATGAGAATGGAAGAGATGACGGAAAAGGCAACGTTTGGAGCAGGTTGTTTCTGGGGCGTGGAGGCGACGTTTCGCGATTTGGACGGCGTGATTGACGCCGCTGCGGGATACGAAGGCGGGCATACGGATAACCCCACCTACAAGGACGTGTGTACTGATCATACAGGGCATGCAGAAGTTGTCCAGGTGGAATACGATCCATCGAAGATCAGTTATGAAAAGCTGCTCGATGTTTTTTGGACGCTGCACGATCCCACTCAGGTGAATCGCCAGGGCCCGGACGTCGGCACACAATACCGCAGCGTTATTTTCTTTCACACCGCTGAGCAGGAAGAGACGGCGCGAGAGTCGAAAATGCGACTTGAAACCTCGGGGCGGTATGCGCGGGCCATTGCGACGCAAATAGAGCCCGCAAGAACGTTCTACCGGGCCGAGGAATATCATCAGCAGTACCTGGCAAAGCACGGGTTGCGGCACTGCCACGTTTGACAACCACCCATCGGTGGTGGTTTGGGTTTAGCATGGTTACGGAGGGTTCCGATGCCCACGTACCAAGCCGATCTCACCACCACCCAGGCGCCGTTCGTCGAAGACGCCCATCGGGAGGGGCGGCTTTTCATCGAGCAGCCGTACGAACTCTACTCCGAAGGTAACCACGAAGCGTGGCGCCGTCTGTATGCGCGCATGTTGCCGCGGTGGGAGCGTTACGCAAACCCGGCTTTCCGTAAAGGCATTACGAATTTGTGCCTTGATCCGCAGGCGGTGCCCCGGCTTGAAGACGTCAATCGTTTCCTCTGTCCTTTGACAGGGTTCCAGGCCAAGCCTGTTAGCGGATACGTTCCGGCATTTGTTTTTTTCGATTGCCTGCGCAATCGCGAGTTCCCGACCACGATCACCATCCGTGATGCCGGTCGTCTGGACTACTTACCCGAGCCCGACATTTTCCACGATGTAGCGGGCCACGTTCCCATGCACACGGACCGGGCTTTTGCCGAGACGCTGGTTCGTTTTGGAGAGTGCGCGCACACGGCGGTAGATCTTGTCGAGGGGATACACGATGCGAAGAGACGCTCGCATGCAATGACCAGCATCGTGCGTGCGATGGCCCGCTTCTTCTGGTTTACGGTCGAATTCGGGTTGATGCGATGCGCGGGAGAAGTGAAAGTTTATGGGAGCGGACTTCTCAGCAGTTTCGGCGAGATTCAACATGCGGTCGAATCGGCAGACGTGCAGCGATATCCGCTTCAGCTCGAGTGGGTGGTGAATCAGGCGTTTGAGATCGACCATTATCAACCGCTGCTCTTCAGTGTTGAGTCGTTCGATCAGCTCTATGAGTTCGTTCACGAGCTAGAGCAGTGGGTGAAAGCCGGTAAGCTGAACAACGTGGCTCCGGGCGAGCCCACGGTTAACGAACGCGATCTGGAGAGCTTTCTGCAGCGGTCCAAGCGAGGGTTGTGACGGGCGCAACCCTGGTTTTAAAGGAATCGATCGTCTGGGTCAAACCCTCATCGAGAGGAACGCGAGGCTCCCATCCCAAAATTGTCCGTGCCTTCGTGATGTCGGGACGCCGAACCTTCGGGTCGTCTGAAGGCAGCGGGAGAAAGTCAATTCCCACAGCATCGTCGAAGCGTTTGCGAATCAGCTCCGCGAAGCCGAGGATCGTTAGTTCTGTCGGATTGCCGAGATTGACCGGATAAATCTCATCGCATTCGCTCAAACGAAGCAGGCCTTCCACCATGTCGGAGACATAGCAGAAGCTGCGGGTCTGAGAGCCATCGCCAAAAACGGTCAGATTCACGCCGCGCAAAGCCTGATCAATGAACGCCGGAACCACGCGTCCGTCGTTGAGCGCCATGCGCGGCCCGTATGTATTGAAGATTCTCGCGATGTTCGTCTTCACCCCATGGACGCGATGGTAGGCCATGGTCAGGGCTTCGGCGTAGCGCTTGCTTTCGTCGTAGCAGGAGCGCAAACCCACAGGATTCACGTTGCCCCAATACGTCTCGCGCTGCGGATGTTCGAGCGGATCGCCATAGCACTCTGAGGTTGAGGTGAGCAGAAACCGCGCGTTATGGCGGAGCGCAATCTCGAGCATGTTGCGCGTGGCGGTTGAACCGGACTCCAGTGTTTCAATTGGATGTTCGAGGTAATCTACCGGACTTGCGAGTGAGGCGAGATGAAACACGCGATCCACGCTTCCCGCAATTTCAAAGGCCTCACAGACGTCTTGTTCCCGGAATTCGAAGCGCGAATTTTTCAACAGATGCGCAATATTCTCGCGGTGGCCTGTAATCAAATTGTCGAATGCAAGGACCTGGTGGCCACTGGAGATGAGGCGGTCGCAAATGTGGGACCCGATGAAGCCAGCAGCTCCAGAGATGACATAGCGCACACTGCTATCCTACAAGACACAATCGCCAGACAACGTTTTGGAACGGTTGGGAGGAGCGGCGATGCCTGAATGGTATATTTGTTGTGGCAGCGGTTCCCCGCAGCTTCCCACCGAAAAACCGGGCGCGTAGCTCAATTGGCAGAGCAAGTGACTCTTAATCACTAGGTTGTAGGTTCGATTCCTACCGCGCTCACCATTATTCAAGAATGGGCACGGCCCGACCTTCCGGGCAAAACGTATGCCTGAAACGCGAATCGCCTTCAGGCTCGTGTGAAAACCGTATCGTATTGGCCGGTTATGTAGCACTGCAGATGTGCGATGGTGCGCTCCTGTTCCGAGATAACCCACTTCACGATGTCGCCGATTGAAATAATCCCCACTACTCTGCTCCCGCTAACAACGGGCAGATGACGCACGCGGTGATCCGTCATGAGGTGCATGGCCTCATCCAGGCTGGTCTCGGGTGAAACTGTGAGCGGCGGTGCACGCATGACTTCGGTTACTTTTGTGTCCCGCGAATTTCGCCCCTGCAGGGCTACGTTGCGCGCATATTCTCGCTCCGAGAACAGGCCCAGCAGCGTAGCCCCTTGCATCACCAGGACCGAACCGACGTTCTTTTCAGCAATCACTTTCAGCGCGTCGAAGACAGTTGCCGTGGGCTGGACCGTTATCAACGCGTCGTTTTTAGTATTCAGGATTTGCGAGACCTTGTCTTCGATTTGCATGGTGCACTCCCTTCAATTCAACCGGATTCCTTGCGGTCCCGGATCGCCGGTCAGATGAACCGCGTCGATGAAACGAACTTTATTCGAAGCCCTGGTCATGACGATGGAATGCGTTCGATATCCTTCGCCGAAGAAGCGCACGCCTTCCAGAAGTGCGCCACCGGTAACCCCGCAGGCTGCGAATACAATCTTGTGGCCGGGAGCGAGGTCGTCGGCTCGATAGATGCGATCGGGGTCCCGTACTCCCATGCTTTCCGCACGCTCCCGCAACTCCGGCGTGTTCACGACCAGTCGCGCCACCATCTCGCCGTGTAAACAGCGCAAGGCAGCGGCAGCCAGAACCCCCTCCGGTGCGCCTCCGATTCCCATGACGGCGTGTACTCCCGCTCCTCGAACCGCTGCGGTGATCCCTGCCGTCAGGTCTCCATCGCCAATCAGCCGGATGCGTGCGCCGGCTGCACGGATCTCATCGATCAACGTCTGGTGCCGCGGCCTGTCCAAGACGATCACCACAAGATCCTGGATGTGACGGTCCAGGCAGCGTGCTATCGCGTGCAGATTGTCTTTTACCGACGCATCTATGTCGAGAGCTCCACGGCAGGACGGCCCGGCCATAATCTTCTCCATGTAGCAGTCGGGCGCGTGCAGCAAGCCTCCGCGTTCTGACGCGGCCAACACCGCGATAGCATTTGGAGCTCCGGTTGCGCACAGATTCGTACCCTCGAGCGGATCCACCGCAATGTCGATATCGGGATCGAGATATCCTTGATGAGCTCCCACTTGCTCTCCGATGAACAGCATGGGAGCCTCATCGCGCTCTCCTTCTCCAATAACAATCTCAGCCGAGATCGGAACGTCGTCGAAGGCAGCCCGCATTGCCTCGACCGCCGCGTAATCCGCCGCTTTTCTGTCGCCTTGTCCCATGGTGCGCGCCGCAGCCACAGCCGCGTGCTCCACCACGTGAACGAATTCGAGCGAGAGCTGCCCTTCAATTTCGGTGGCCACCGACGCCAGTTCCCGCAACGCTACGTCGAACATCATCATCTCCCTAAGACAAACTGTTCGTGCTCCGTTTACCCGGCTAGCGCAAGTATTTCGGAAGCGGAAAGTCCTTGTGCCATGGAACGAGTAAAACGCAGAAGCCCGAAGCGAACAAGGTTACGTGTCCGGCAGGTGCCACTCGTCCAAATCGGGCTACCCTGAGCAGTAGTCCGCAAAAGCCGCCCGAAATGGGCATAAGATAAATCGCGAGGTGCAAGTATGACCAGTGTTGCTGCCGTGCCGGGTGTTTCCGTGGAAGCCTGCGTCGCCATTTCAAACGCTCGTCAGCAAGCCGTGCAGCGAGTGCTTACGACGCCCGCCATGGAATTCCTTGTGGAACTCCATCATCATTTCGATGCCCGTCGAAAGGACCTGCTGGCGCAGCGAGCGACCCGCCTGAGCGCGATCCGGCAAGGCGCAATGCCCGACTTCCTTCCCGAGACATGCAACGTTCGGGAGACCACCTGGCGCGTGGCGCCTATTCCCAAAGACCTGCTTGACCGCCGCGTTGAGATTACCGGACCTGTCGATCGTAAAATGATCATCAATGCCCTGAACTCCGGCGCAAGCGTGTTCATGGCTGACTTCGAGGATTCGAACTCGCCCACCTGGAAGAACAACATCGAGGGGCAGTCGAACCTCATCGACGCTGTCCGTCGCACCATTCAGTTCACTTCGCCTGATGGGAAAGAATACCGGCTCATCCAAAATCCCGCCGTCTTAATGGTCCGCCCGCGCGGCTGGCACTTGGTCGAGAAACACGTTCGCGTTGGCGGTGAACCCATTTCCGCATCTCTGTTCGACTTCGGTCTGTTCTTCTTCCATAACGCCGCCGAGCTGCTCGAGCGCGGTACAGGCCCATACTTCTATCTCCCAAAGCTCGAAAGTCATTTGGAAGCTCGCCTTTGGAATGACGTTTTCCTTTTTGCTCAGGACCGGCTCGGGATCCCGCGTGGCTCAATCCGTGCGACCGTTCTGATCGAAACCATCCTGGCCGCCTTCGAAATGGAGGAGATCCTTTGGGAACTGCGCGAACATTCCGCCGGGCTCAACTGCGGCCGTTGGGATTACATCTTCAGCTTCATCAAGAAGTTCAGTCACGATCCGCGCTTCGTATTGCCGGATCGTTCACAGGTCACCATGGATCGGCACTTCTTAAAGTCGTACGTCGATCTCCTCGTAAAAACCTGCCACCGGCGAGGCATACATGCCATGGGCGGTATGGCGGCGCAGATCCCTATCAAAACCGACGATGAGGTAAATGCCCGCGCGCTCCAGAAAGTCCGCGACGACAAACTCCGCGAAGTTCGCGCAGGGCACGACGGAACGTGGGTCGCACATCCGGGCCTGGTGCCGGTGGCACGTGAAGTTTTTGATGCTTACATGCCCCAGCCTAATCAGTTGTCCGTGTCTCGCAAGGATGTAAATGTTTCGGCAGCCGACTTGCTTAAGGTTCCTACAGGCGAGATTACAGAAGAGGGACTCAAATGGAATATCGATGTCGGTTTGCAATACCTGGCGTCGTGGCTCGGAGGCTTGGGTTGTGTGCCCTTGTACAACTTGATGGAGGACGCCGCCACCGCTGAAATCTGCCGGGCGCAACTATGGCAATGGGTGAAACACGGCGCCAAACTCTCCTGTGGCCGCACCATCACACGCGGCATGGTAGAGGCACTCATTGAGGCTCGCCTGGAACATATTCGTGACCTGAGCCTGATGAAGGCAGGAGATGTGTTCGCCGCCCTCACCCGAAACCCTGAGTTCCCTGAATTCCTGACCGTCGCAGCTTACGAGTTCATTAACTAGGAGGACGCTATGGCGGCTTCAGCAATTACTGGACCTGCAAGAGCAAACGTTCTTGCTCCTATCGAAGGGCTGCGGGCTGCACTTGCGTCGCGCCGGATCCACGAAGGTTTTGAACTGCTGCAAGCGAACCGGAACGCCATTGACCACATCGGTCCGGGACAGCCTCGCTCGGCCGTGCTCGCAGGATACGTGGCGCAATGGGTCGATGCGGGATACGGAACGCCCGCACTGATAAGACAACTGCTGTCACGCTTCCCCGAGCGCGGTCGCGCGTCGCTCACCGTGGAAGAATTCGCACACCTGCGCATGGCCGAAGGCATCCTTCATATGGGTGCGGAAGAAATCGACCGCTCCCTCGCCGCCTTCGACGTGATCCTCTCTCTCGCTCCCAGTCTCGATGATCAGGAACTGGTAGCTATGGCGCACTTCGGACGTGCGCGTTGCCTGAGGCGCAAGGGCGAATACGGAAAAGCTTATGGCGAGGTCGTGGTTGCTAAAGAAATGACGAACGCGCTCGGGTACCGCGGCCTGGGCGCGGTCGTCGCCACTCTCGAAAGCTGGATCGCCTTTCGAAAAGGCAAGCTACGCGAAGCCGCCGCCACTCTTGAGAGTGCCGAAGCCGTTCTTGCCAGCGGCGATGATTTTGTCACCCTCGGAAATATACAATCTGCCTTCGGCCGCCTCGCCCAACATGAAGGGCGCTATGAGGTCGCCATTCAGCGCTTCACATCCTCCCTCGCCTACTACCGGCGGCGCGATCCCGAACACCCGAACCTAGCTCGCTCTCTCGCCAATATGGCATACGTAGAACGCCTGTTGTCGCTTCAGATCAAGAAGAGGATCGATGCCGGCGCGGCGCATCACAGCGCTGCAGGCGGCGCTGGAACTTCCCACCTGCGGGAACGGTTCCATAAACTTCGCAACGAAGCTCTGCAACACCTTGCCCAGGCAGGCGACATCTTTCAGAAACATTCTCGCTACCACGGCGCTGGAACGGTGCGTGTAAACTCGGGATTTCTTCATCTCGATGCGGGCGATTTCGATCTCGCCGCGAGCATGGCTTCCGAAGCCTTCCAACTCGGACAGGAAAAGGCAGACTACATTCTTATGGCCCGTGCACGCCTCCTGCAAAGCAGTATCGAAACTGCCCGTCTCGAAGAGATGCTCGAGGGCGAAGATCCGGAACAGCATGCACGCGCCGCTCGCGAGTGCGCCCGCGAAGCCATCGAGTATGCACGTAACACCGAACACACCCGCCTTCTTGCGCGCGCTCATCTGGCATTGGGCATCACATACTGTAACGAAGGGTTCGACGATACCGACGCGGCACGGGGCTGCTGCGACGCCGCTGCGGCGCTTCTAAAATCCGAAAGCTTCGACCCGCTCTGGGATGACGTACGTGCTCTTCGTGCGCGCATTGCCCACACCAATGGTGTCGACGCAACCC
>JAFARV010000173.1 GCA_019245255.1 Acidobacteriaceae bacterium
AGGGTGGCAACTCCACCATCTCGATGCAATCGAGCACAGGGCAGACGTTATAGCAGAGCCGGCATCCAACGCAGTCCTCTTCTCTGACGCGCGGCTGCGGACGAGAGTTGACTGCGTCATGCTTACCGTTCGAGCGGATGTCATATGCCTGTGGCTCGACGACTCGACCATCGGCGCCGATCAGGTCGATGCACTGGTGCGCCGTATCATTACAGGCGACATAGCACAAGTTACATTTGATGCACTTATCGGTGTTGATGCGCGCGACGGCTCGAAACGCCAGGTCGAAATCCTTGAAATCCGAGATGCGCGAAAGCGACTTGCCCCGGAAGTCCTCGATAGAGGCAAACCCTTTCGCATCCATCCAATTGGAAAGGCCGTCACACAGATCTTCGATGATGCGGAAACCATAATGCATTACGGCAGTGCAGATTTGTAAGCTGGCTGCGCCCAGGAGCAGAAACTCGGCGGCATCTCGCCAATTCGTAATTCCACCCATGCCCGAAATGGGCAGACCCGAGGACGAGACCACTTCATCGGTCCCAAGCTCGGAGAGCATGTTCAACGCGATCGGCTTGACTGCGGGTCCCGCGTATCCACCGTGACCGCCCTTGCCGCCGATGTTCGGCGCGATCTCAAGCGTATCCAGATCGACTCCGATGATTGAGTTGAGGGTGTTGATGAGCGATAGCGCGTCGGCGCGTGCATTCACGGCGGCACGCGCAGGGTAAGTGATGTTCGTGATGTTGGGCGTGAGTTTAACCAGGACGGGAATGCGGGCGACATCTTTCACCCAGCGTGTGATGCGTTCGCAGTACTCGGGGACTTGGCCGACGGCGCTGCCCATGCCGCGCTCGCTCATACCGTGCGGACAGCCGTAATTCAGCTCGATGCCGTCTGCGCCGGTATCCTCGATGCGCCGGACGATGTCGGCCCAGGCCTCTGCGGAGGATTCGACCATAGCAGAAACGATGACGGCTCGATCCGGCCAGTGACGCTTCACGTCGGCGATCTCGCGAAGATTCACCTCCAGCGGACGATCTGAAATCAGCTCGACGTTGTTGATGGCGAGCATTTTCTGGCCGCCGAAGTGCCAGGCGCCGTAGCGGTTCGAGACATTCAATACCGGTGCCCCGATGGTTTTCCAGACGGCGCCTCCCCAACCTGCCTCGAAAGCTCGATGGACCTGCGCTCCGGAGTTGGTCGGAGGAGCAGATGCCAGCCAGAACGGGTTGGGCGACTTGATACCACAAAAGTTAATCGCAAGGTTCGCCATAGTTAAACAGTTTCCATACAAGGAAGGGCGGCGAGTTTTCTGTGAATCGCGTGCGCCGCCAACTTCCCATCTTGCACGGCCATCACCGTGGAGCATGCGCCATGAGCGCGGATGGAATCACCGCCCGCGAAGACGTTTGGGATGCTCGTTTCGAGATCTTCGTTTACGTCGATGTGGCCACGGGTCGTCTTCAGCCCGAGAGCAGTCGCCAGGGGCGGCTTCTCCTGGCCAATGGCCTTTACAATTTGATCTGCTGCGACCACAAACTGAGAGTTTGCGACCGGTACCGGCCTGCGCCGGCCGCTCGGGTCCAATTCGCCGAGCGCCATGCGTACACACTCGAGACCAGTTACTTGAGCTCCCACGGTCAGAACCTTCACCGGTTGGGCGAGGAACTGGAAGGACACGCCTTCATTGCGGATGAATTCCATTTCGTGCCTATAGGCGCTGACTTCATTTTCAGAGCGGCGATACACAATTGTGACCTGCTCCGCACGGAGCCGCTTAGCAATGGTCGCGCAGTCGATGGCCGTGTTGCCGGCCCCGATGACAACCACTTGTTTGCCGACCTTGAGGGCCGCTGGATCGAGTTTGCTCTGCTCGATATAAACGAGACCATCGACGATGTGTTCTTCGCCCGGGATTCCGAGCAAGGGCGTGTGCCCCAGCCCGGCACTCAGGAACACGACATCGTAGTGCGACAGAAGTTCGCTGATCGACAGATTGTTGCAGAGCTCAAATCCGGTCCGAAACTCGACTCCGAGGCGGCGGATCATCTCGACTTCGGCGAGCGCGACTGCAATGGGCTCGCGCAGGACAATGATTCCGTAGGTCGACAATCCTCCGCCGAGGTCGCGCTTCTCAAAAACTGTCACCGCGTGCCCGCGTTTCGCAAGTTCGCCCGCGCAGGAGAGCCCTGCCGGACCGGCGCCCACGATCGCGACTTTCCTGCCTGTCGCTGGCGACGCACGGAACACGTCAATGTTCTTGCTGTACACGTAGTCCGTCGCGTATCGTTGCAGACGCCCGATCATGATGGGCTTGTGCTCCGAGCCGAGCACACAGGCGCCTTCGCAGAGTTCCTGAACCGGGCAGACACGGGCGCAAGTTGCGCCCAGCAGATTCGATTCGAGGATCGTCCTGGCAGAGCCAAATGTGTTCCCCGAGGCGATTTTCTTTATGAACCCAGGGATGTCGATGTGAGTCGGACAGGCATGGGTACACGGAGCGTCGTAGCAGAACAGACAGCGATTGGCCTCGACCAATGCCTCATGGTCACTAAGCGGCGGCAGCAGCTCTGAAATGGATTCGGATGCCACTCTACTGTTCCCCTCATGCAAGCGGGACGCGGCTTGC
>JAFARV010000179.1 GCA_019245255.1 Acidobacteriaceae bacterium
CCAGTCGGTATGGTTGATTAACGGGATGTTGGCCGATACGAAGACAGCCACTGCGAGACACGAGTCGAAAACCAGATTTCTGCAGGCTGCGCTTCAGGTCATTCGCGCTAAGGGATACACGGCCACGACCGTAGAGGATGTTTGCGAGGCTGCCGGGCTGACGAAGGGAAGCTTCTTCCACCATTTTGACAACAAGGAGGAACTGGCTCTGGCTGCGGCTGACTATTGGACCGAATGCGCCGGCGCGCTGTTTGCCTCTGCGCCCTACCACGCGCAAGCCAACGCGCTGGAGCGGTTGTTGGCCTATGTGGACTTCCGTAAGGGGCTGCTGACCGGGAAATTGCCCGATTTTACCTGCCTGGCCGGGACGATGGTACAGGAGGTCTACGACAGCCACCCGACGATCCGTGAGGCGTGTGATCGGAGCATCAGCGGGCACGCGGAGGCGCTGGAGCCAGATATAGCTGAAGCGATGCGTGAATACGGGGTGACCGGTAACTGGACGGCGCGGAGTCTGGCGCTCTACGCGCAGGCGGTGCTCCAGGGATCGTTCATTTTGGCTAAGGCCAAGGGCGGGCCCGCAGTGGCCGGGGAGTGCCTCGATCACCTGCGACGGTATATCGAGATGCTGTTTCAGCAAAAGGGAGGCACGGCTTCGTTGGAACCGTAAGTGGCCGAGTTTGTTTATGGCAGAAAGAGCCTTGTAGAAAGCGGGAGTCGCCATGCGAAATTCGAAAACGATCTTCATTCTTGTACTCCTGTCTCTGATAACTCTGTCGGGAGACATGCGAAACGCGCGAGCGCAGGCGGATCTCTATCCGGCCATGGCTCGGCTGGACGAGTACCTGATGCCGAAGGATGCGGAGATCACGCTGGCGCGGAGCGCGGCGCCGGCGTCGGTCGCGGACGGCGCCACCGTGATGGTGCTGGGACGGCAGGGGTACACGACCGCTGTGCAAGGCGCGAACGGCTTCGTCTGTTTCGTGGAGCGATCCTGGGCCCATGACACGGATCATCCGGAATTCTGGAATCCTAAAATGCGCGCTCCCAACTGCTTCAATGCCGCGGCGGCCAACAGCGTGTTGCCGCTATATCTGATGAAGACTCGACTGGTGCTGGCAGGCAAGTCGAAGGCGGAGATCGCTCAGGCCATCGCGGCGGCGCTGGACAGCGGGGAATTACCGGCGTTGGCCCCGGAAGGTATGTGCTACATGCTGTCGAAGGAGCAATATCTCAACGATGCGGCTCACAGTTGGCATCCACACGTGATGTTCTATGCACCGGGGGATGTGGCGAAGACCTGGGGGGCGAATCTGCCGGGCTCGCCGATGCTCGCGGCGTTTGATCCGCAAGCGCGACTGACGACTTTCTTTGTCGTGGTGCACAACTGGTCGGACGGCACACTGGCGCCGCCGATGAAACACTGAGCGGTGGAAAGCGCACGCAGAAAGCAACTCAAGTAATGGTTACGATCCCGCTTCTCCGCGGGTAAGAACTTGCCCGAAACAGTGACCCTATGAATTCTCTCCGCTCAGGTCTCACTCATGCCTATCATCAGGGGAATTCTGTATTGGCCGGCCGTTCCGCGCCCTCAGACCACAAAAGCGCTAACTCGCAAGATCCCCTCTCTTTGGTAAAGGTCCCTCCCCGTCGTTCAGGCCGATTCCCGAAGACAGCCTCCTCTCAGATCTTGCCCTTGATCGAGATCGATCGAAATTCGGGGGCACCGTTGCATCGGCAGGTCTATGACGCCTATCGGGCCGCAATCTATCGCGGCGATCTGCGTCCGGGACAGCGCGTATCCTCAAGTCGCGTCCTGGCCGACGAGATTCGCATTTCTCGCGCTCCCGTATTGGAGGCTTATGCGCAGCTGCTCGCCGAAGGCTACTTCGAGTCACGCGGTGGCGTCGGAACTTTTATAGCCCACTCGCTCCCAGAGCAGCTCACTTCCGCCAATCGGCATGTCAAGACTCTTTCGGGACTGCGTGCCGTCTCCCGCGGGTCATCGCTCTATTCTCCATGCAACGTTGCGTCTATAAATCGAACATGCGGAGCATTCGTGGTTCATCAACCCGCCTTCGATCAATTCCCATTTAACATATGGTCCGATCTCGCCGCCCGGCACAGTCGCAACCCGCATGCCAGCGCGTTGCAGCATGTAAGCCCACTTGGTTTAGAACGCGTGCGCTCCGAGATCTGCGCTTACCTGCGAGGCGCGCGAGCCGTTCAATGCGATCCCGGGCAGATCATGATCGTGTCTGGCTCGCAACAGGCGCTTGACATCACGGTGCGCGTTTTGCTCGATCCCGGATGCCAAGTCTTCCTTGAGGAGCCTGGGTACAGCTTGCAAAGAAGTATTCTCCAAGCCGCTGGGTGCCGTCTTGTCCCTGTTCCCGTAGATCAAGAGGGCATGAATATCGGTCTCGCCATGGATCGCGGGTTGCGGGCCAGAGCTGCATTTGTCACTCCCTCCCACCAGTACCCTCTGGGATGGACGATGAGCGCAACACGAAGGCTGCACCTGCTGACCTGGGCGCAGACTACCGGCGCGTGGATCGTGGAAGACGATTGCGGCAGCGAATACCGCTATGATGGCAGCCCCATACGCTCCGTGCAGGGTATGGATGCTAACTCACGTGTGATCTATATCGGCACGTTCA
The DNA here is from genome assembly GCA_019245255.1 of Acidobacteriaceae bacterium. GTDB lineage: Bacteria > Acidobacteriota > Terriglobia > Bryobacterales > Bryobacteraceae > Bog-105. The sequence goes on from JAFARV010000179.1 coordinate 2,661, forward strand.
GCAAGGCCCTGTTTCCCTCACTTCGTGTCGGCTACGTCGTCATCCCGCACGATCTGGTTGAACGATTCTGTGCCGTTCGTTTCGCCATGGACATCTTCCCACCGTATCTTTATCAAGAGGTTCTCGCCGATTTCATGAGCCAAGGCCACTTCGGCCGCCATATCCGCAAAATGCGTAAACTCTATGGCGAGCGGCGCAAGGTGCTGGTGGCGAATCTTCACGGCGTGTTCGGCGACATGCTTGAGGTGCATGGCGCCGAAGCCGGCATGCACATCACCGTGACGCTGCCTGGAGGTCACCGCGATACGGAGATCGCGGTGAAAGCTTTCCACTCTGGAATCGGGTTGTTGCCTCTTTCACCCTTTTACTGGAAAGGCCCCGCACGCCATGGTTTCTTGCTTGGATTTGGCAGCGCTCCAGTCGATCAGATCCCGGCTGCGGTTGGCGCGATGCGCGCTCTGCTTGGTTGAATTGATGGCGAAAGTCTTCCCGGCGACTATACATCGGCTACGGAGTAATCGACTGCCCGGAAGTTCGGCGGCCTCAAGATCGCGACCGGTTGCTAACCGGCGGCGGGTTGGTAACCCGACCAGTTGCCCCGATTGGCAATCGGTGCGCAGGATACCATCCTGCCCCACACGCTGTTTGCTGCGTATCAGAAGTTATGCAATTAGGCACTAGCTCAACTGACCTAACCGTTTCTTCGCGTCTTTCGCAAGCTTGGAATCGGGCGCAATCTGGACCACGCGCTGGAACGCCGCTTTGGCCTTGTCCTTGTTCTTCAGCTTTTGCTCGGCTTCACCAAGGCGAAAAAAAGCTTCGGCGGAATTCGGGTTGTACTTTGTAGCATCTTCAAAGCGTCCCACTGCCGCTCGATAGCCGCGTGCCGTTCCCTGATGCATATAGAAGTTGCCAACCCTGATGTTACGGTCCGCTTCCAGCGGGTTGAACGGATACGTCCGCGGTTTCGCCGCATCGTCTTCTTCGGGCGGCTCGCTTTCGTCGGGGGGTTCTTGCGCCTGCCCGTTATTTGCAGGTGGTTGCGCAGGCGCAGGCTGTTGCTCGAATGCAGGGCCACAGAATGCAGGCACAAACACCAGGAGACAGGCAAAGAACGATTTGCGTGTCACAATCAAAGTATAACGACCCCAGACATTTAGCTGCGTCATGGATTTACGAGAGAAAGTCGCGCAGCTTCCCACCCAGCCAGGCGTTTACCTCTATAAAGACGGAGCGGGTAGCGTTCTCTACGTCGGCAAAGCGAAGAACCTCCGCAGCCGGGTACGAAGCTACTTCAACGAGGACCGGCTGGCCGAAGCGAAAACCGGAACGCTGATCGGCGAAGCGCGCGATATCGCTTTTATTGAGGTTCATAACAATAAAGAAGCGCTCGCGCTCGAAAACAACCTCATTAAGCAGTACAAGCCGCGCTTCAACGTGCTGCTTCGCGACGATAAGACCTATCCATACGTGAAATTAACGAACGAGAAGTACCCGCGTGTATACGTGACCCGCCGGATTCTCAAGGACGGGGCCGGCTACTATGGACCTTTTTTCCCGGGCAATCTGGCGCACCGCCTGGTTCACTTCATTCACCGGCACTTCCTGGTCCCGTCCTGCAAAATCGATTTCAATCGCCGCCACACTCATCCGTGCCTGCAGTATCACATTCACCGCTGTTTGGGGCCGTGCGTTGAGGGACTTACGACCGACGCGGCCTATGCCGCGGCGGTCAATGATGTGCGATTGTTCCTTGAGGGACGCCATCGCGACCTGATAGTCGATCTCGAAAGCCGCATGCAAAGGGCGGCCGAGGATATGCGATTCGAAGAGGCCGCCAGCCTGCGGAACCTGACTACAACCGTTCGGGAACTGCATGAGAAGCAGACCATGGCGGCGGTGGAAGGCGATGATGTCGATATCTTCGCGTACCATGCCGAGCCTCCTCTGGTTGCCGTCAACCTGTTTCACCTTCGTAACGGCAAAATCGTCGATCGACGCGAACTGTTCTGGGAGGACCAGCCAGATTTCGATCCGGCCGAGTTCTTCGGCGCCCTGCTGAAGCAGGTCTATGTGGGGAGCCGCTACATACCGGGTCGCATCCACGTTCCGGCGGACTTCGAAGATCGCCAGGAATTGGAAGAGTTCCTGAGCGACTTGCGGCATCGCAGAGTAGAGATCGCGGTGCCTCAGCGCGGCAGCAAGAAAGCCATGCTCGCTTTGGTCGAAACAAATGCGAAGCACAGCTTCGAGCAGCGCTTCCGCGTTATGAAACCATCGTCAGACGCCATCCGCGGTGCGCTGCAAGACGCGTTGAACCTGCCCGACCTCCCCAAACGCATTGAATGCTTCGATATCTCTCACATTCAAGGTACAGACAAGGTTGCGAGCATGGTGGTTTGGGAGAGCGGCGGAATGAAAAAATCCGATTATCGGAAGTTCATCATCCGCACCGTCGAAGGCAATGACGACTTTGCCTCGATGCGCGAGGTCATCACGCGGCGCTACTCGAAGTTAAAAGAGGAGAACCAGCCCTTCCCAAGCCTGGTGCTCGTCGATGGAGGCCTGGGCCAATTGCATGCT
>JAFARV010000187.1 GCA_019245255.1 Acidobacteriaceae bacterium
TGTTGCCCATTCCCATGATTGGCGGGATCGGGAAACGAACTGCCATCATTAGTCTGGTGCTTTACTCGCTGTTGCCGATTCTGCGAAACACGGTAGTCGGCATTACCTCGATAGATGCGGCGCTGCGCGATTCGGCAATCGCAATGGGCATGACCGATTCGCAACTGTTGCGATTAGTGGAATTGCCGCTGGCTGCGCCGACGATACTTGCGGGCATACGGATAGCTGTAGTGACCAATATTGGAACGGCTGTGATCGCTGCCGTGATTGGCGCGGGAGGCCTAGGCACGTTGATTTTTCGAGGCGTAGCGTCAGTGGACACCACCGAAATCCTGGCTGGCGCTATTCCCGCGGCAGCGATGGCCTTGATCGCAGATGCGGGAATGGGGATGATCGAACGGAGAATCGCTCACCGATGATGCGGGCTGTCACCGCGCTCGCCTGTGCCGCATTGCTGAGTTGCGGTCGCAATGGCCATATCGTTGTCGGTTCAAAAAACTTCACCGAACAATTGATCCTCGGCGAGATCGCAGCGCAGCAGATGGAGCGAAAACTTCACGTTGCCGTCGACCGCAAATTGAATTTGGGTGGAACGCTGCTTGCGCATGAGGCGCTGGTGGCCGGACAAATCGATCTGTACCCTGAATACACGGGTACCGCCGTCACAAATGTTTTGAAATTGAGCCCGCTGAACGATCCGGCAAAGTCGTACATGCAGGTGAAAGATGCATACTTCGATCGGTTTCGTCTTGTGTGGCTTCCGCCGCTGGGATTTAACGATACGTTCGCGATGGTGGTGCGCGCGAAAGATGGACGATCACTCTCCCCTCCCGCGTTGTCGGCTGCTGCCGGTGCGCGCGAGTGGCGGCTCGGAGTCGGTTACGAGTTCCTGACGCGCCCGGACGGTCTGCGCGCGCTCGACCGCGCGTACGGCTTCCGTTGGCAGGGTACAGCGAAGAGCATGGATCTCGGGCTCTTGTATCAGGCTCTAAGAGAGAATCAAGTTGACATGGCCGCCGGGAACTCGACGGACGGCGCGCTTACGGGGCAGAGTTTCATGGTTTTGAGCGATGACAAAAAGGCCTTTCCAGCGTACGATGCCTGCTTGGTGGTGCGGGAAAGTCTGCTGCGGAATCGGCCGGATGTGAGAGCGGCACTCACGATGCTCTCCGGCCGCATCAATGAGGAGACAGTGCGCAACATGAACCGTGAAGTGGAAGTGCAGCACCGATCCGTTCCAGAGGTCGCAAAGGAATTTCTGGCGGCTCAGCCATGATCAACAAGCTGGTTATCGAAAATCTTCGTCACCGCTGGGTGCGGACACTACTTAGCGCCCTGGTCGTCGGCGTACAGGTCATGTCGATACTGACTCTCATCGGACTCAGCCGTGGGATGCTGAATGACGCCGCGGAACGGGCGCGAGGCACGGGCGCAGACATTTTCATAAAGCCGGGTGCATCGTTTACGTTTGCGAGCGGTCAGATGAACCAAAAGTACGTTGACTTCATCCGCAAGCAGCCCCATGTTACTCACGTGGTAGGTGTCTTGATGCAGCCGGTCCAAACGGTGCTCAGTATCAACGGCGTGAATATTCCGGAATTTCGGAAGATCAGTCCCGAGTTTCAATTTGAACAAGGCGGCCCGCCTGCCAATCCTGAAGGCATAATCGTCGATGAGTACTACGCGCGGGAGCATCGCCTCCACGTAGGGCAGACGCTGAACTTACTCAATCATAACTGGACCGTCAGCGGCATTGTGCGCGGCGGGGTGCTCGCTCGGCTTATGGTCGATCTTTCCCGATTGCAGGACTTGACTGCGAACACTGGCCGCATCTCTCAAATCATGGTGAAGTTAGACGATCCGGCACGCACGAAAGAGATGGTTGAGCATTTCAATCAGCTGCTTGCAGGAACGGCAACAGCCATTTCTGTTTCCGACTTTGTTTCACAATTCAGTATTAACAATCTTCCGGCGCTTCAAGCTTTCATCTGGGTAGTGGTAGCTCTGGCCGTCGTAGTCGGGTTTCTTGTGGTTTTTCTTTCGATGTATACAGCAGTCATCGAGAGGACGCGCGAAATCGGAATCCTCAAAGCGCTGGGCGCGAAGCCGGGCACTGTCGTCGGCATTCTCGTACGTGAGGCTCTCGTCCTGGCGATCGTCGGCTGGATCATCGGGCTTCTGCTTTCTTTCGGTGCGAAGGCGCTGATCATGGGCGTTGTTCCGGCATCCTTGCAGGTGATGAACGTACCTTCGTGGTGGCCCATTGCCGCGGCCATCGCAATCGGCGGAGCGCTCCTAGGAGCCATTTATCCTGGCATGAAAGCCGCGCGTCAGGACGCGATCGAGGCGCTCGCGTATGACTGATGGACAGACTCCTGATGTGATCATCCGGGTCAAGGATCTGCGGAAGGTGTATCACGTCGGCGATGTGGACGTGCACGCACTCCGGGGCGCCAATCTCGACGTGCGCCGGGGCGAGTTCCTGGCCGTAATTGGACCGTCGGGGTCGGGTAAGTCGACTTTATTTCATATTCTGGGCGGCCTTGCTCCGCCGACGAGTGGACAAGTCATTATCGATGGAACTGACTTAAGTCACATGTCGGATACCGAGCGGACGGAAATGCGGCAACGCAAGGTTGGATTTGTATTTCAGAAATATAACCTGCTGCCGACACTAAGTGCCCGCGACAACATTGAGATGGCGCGGGCACTCGCCGGCTACCCGCCGCAGCCGAGTAACTTCGATGAGATTCTTTCAATGCTGAATATCAAGCAGCGGCTCAATCATAAGCCGCGTGCGTTATCGGGTGGAGAACAGCAGCGGGTAGCTATCGCGCGCGCACTCGCTAATGAACCGGCGATTCTTCTTGCCGACGAACCCACGGGTAACTTAGATACTGAGAACTCGAACGCGGTGCTTGAGATACTCCGCTACTTAAATCAGAAGACGGGTCAGACAATTATGATGATTACGCACAATCCCGAAGCCGCTGCGTTTGCGGACAGGACAGTCGCGATTCGAGACGGCGTAATTCACGAGGGCTGACCCCGGTGTTACTGTACCTTTTTTATTGTGTCTGGGGGATTTCAACCCAGATGTGATTCGCTTTAAAGTCGAACGTAACCAGGGCGCGGCTCATCAGCCCCGCCCCTATGGTCGCGTCAAACGATACTTCGGGCGGAGCAACATCTTTGGCGGTCCAGAAGTAAACAGGAGCTTCAGACAACAGAGTGTCGCGATGAAAGCCCTCGTTAACACTTTCGGCTTCGGTAAGTTTGACGCCGTTCTGGAAAAACGGGAACTCTTCTTTGTGCCTGGTTTTAGTGAGTTCTCGCAATCCGAGCCTGTCGACGGCCTGGGGATAAATGAGCATCGTTCCCGTAAACAGCGTGTCGATCTGGCAGGTAAGATCCTTGCCATCGACCTGAAATCCGGTTGCGGTCAAGGTTAGCGGCCCGTAGTGACCTAAGTGCTCGAACTTCAGGTCGCCGCAGTCACGCGGACAAGGCTGCTCTTGAGATATTGGCTCGGAGATGCGCACCAGATGCCGCTCCCAGTCAATCTGAAGAATGCGGTTTTTGAAAGACCCGAAGGCGAGCGCTCCATCCGCTGGAAAAGAAGTAGCGCGCTTTTTCTTCGGCTCGGCCGGGTCGGCGCTGAGATCGAGGACCATGAAAGGGAAGTCGCCGAGCTCGAGATCACCCAGCTTCGCTCCGGGGACGATTGTCTGCTGCACCGCCGTGATCTCGGCGCCTCCGGCCGCCTTCAGCGATTCCAGTTTCAGGCCCCGCGCCTGGGCTGTTTTGACATCCAGATAGCCGTTTACGCTCGCAAGATCGATCGCCAGGCGCATGACGTTTACTGACTTGCTCGTCAGCTCGACACACGGCAAACCGGAACAGGTAAGCAGGGGAATCTCATGCATTACGGGCACCGTTTGCGCAAACGCCGCCCCCGCCGCAAGCGAGAATAGCAGGATGAGTTTAGTCATGGGGCAGTTTGCCAAC
>JAFARV010000297.1 GCA_019245255.1 Acidobacteriaceae bacterium
GGACCGGTAGACACTACCCATATTGTTCATCGTTTGTAGCGTGTCGGGATGCTCCTCGCCCAATGTACGCCGCCGGATTTCCAGGACTCTGGAATAGAGCGATTCGGCTTCCAGAAGCTTGCCTTCATCCTTATAGACAGAGGCCAGGTTGTGCATCGATTGCAGCGTTTCAGGATTTTCAGCGCCCAACACGCGCCGCTTTACTTTCAAGCCCGAGGCATACAGCGATTCCGCTTGCGCGTACCTGGCGGTGTCCGCGTACACGGTCCCCAGGTCCGTCATTGTGACAAGGGTGTCAGGATCCTCCTCACCCAAGAGACGGCGTTGCAAATCCAGAGTCTTGATGAATAGCGGCTCTCCTTTCGCGCGCTCGCCGAGAAGCCAGTAGAGCTCGGCAAGCTGCGTCATCGTGACCAGCGTTTCACGCTGTTGCTCGCCGCTCGCCCGCTGGCGCAATTCCAGTGCACGTTCCATTTGCTGCTGCGCGTTTCGATACAAACCCAGGTCCTTGTAAGCGCTGCTGATGGTCTGGCGGATCGAAGCCTCCACCAGTGGCTGTTTAGCGAATTTACCCCCGATCCGCGCTGCCGCCCGATCCAGCGCTGTCAGCACTTCCAAGTGGGGATCTGGCTTCGTGTTCGGACCGGACTGTGCGCTGGCGCCCGCCTGAGCAAGAAGGTCGTTTTCCAAGAACTCGTTGACCGCCTTGGCGGTCGCTGCCTCGCGATTCGCTCTGATTGCCTCCCATATGCTTAAGCCAATGCCAGCGTCTGTCGCAAGACCCAACGCCACCACCACGATCAAGGCTCGCCGGCGCCGGCGCACGAACTTCATCGTGCGATACGCAAGAGTATCCGGCCGCGCAATGATCGGCAGGTCCTCAAGGTACCGACCGATATCCTCGGAGAACTGGTCGACCGAGTGGTACCGCCGGGCTGGCTCCTTCTGCAAGGCCTTTAGCACAATCAGGTCCAATTCTCCGTTAACCTGCGGCGGCGCTGCGTCGCACTCGCAAATCTCGCGCACGATTTCCACCGGGTCATGAGTGGCCAGTTGGTGCGGCCGGCGGCCCGTGAGCAGCTCATACAGCACCGCCCCCAGCGAATAAACATCCGTGAGGGTCGATACCGATTCTCCGCGCACCTGCTCGGGACTGGCGTAATCCGGCGTCATTGGCAGGACGGTTAAGGTGAGTGCGCGCGCGGCTGCGCTGGTGTGGCGATCCAGAAGCTTAGAGACGCCGAAATCAACCAGCTTGGGCGTTCCGTCGGCCGTCACGAGGATGTTGCCCGGCTTGATATCGCGATGCACCACGAGCAGCCGATGCGCATAAGAGACAGCCTCGCAGACGCGCCGGAACAGCCGCAGGCGCTCGGCAACGCACAGTTCCTCTTGCTCGCAATATGTCGTTAGCGGCAGGCCTTCCACGTACTCCATTACGATGTACGGCTGGGGTTCGGCGCTGCCGGGAGGGACCCAGGCACCGCCGTCTAACAGACGCGCGATGTGGGGATGCTCCAAAGACGCCAAGATCTGCCGTTCCCGGCGGAAGCGCTGCAACATGGCCGAATCGCCATCAGGAAAGCGCAGCATCTTCACGGCGACTGTTTGTTGGAACTGATCGTCGTCGCGGACGGCGCGGTAGACAGTGCCCATCCCGCCCTGTCCAATGCGGCCGGTCAGGCGGTACGGGCCGACGCGCTGGCCCATGAAGTCGGGCGCTACTAAGCTGTCAGCGGTGTCTCCGATGGCATCTGTTATTCCCACCGGAGGGCGGCCGGCGAAGGCCAACAGGGATTCAAGTTCGCGCCGTACTTCCGTATCGTTGCAGTTCGCGGTTAGAAAAGCCGGCCATTGGTCCTCTGGAACCGCGACAGCTTCGGCGAAGAGTCGATCCAGCAGCTCGCGCTGGGAAGCGGTGATCACACCAAGCTCTTAAGGGCGCACGATGTATCATACGCAGGCTGACTCAGTCGACGAGCCAATTCGCGCTGCAGCCACGCCTCCGCGTAGCGGGTCTCCCGTCCGACGGTGGCGACTGAGACGCCCAGCGTTTCAGCCGTATCCTCAATGCTGAGGCCCCCGAAATAGCGAAGCTCGATGGTGCGGGCCTTGCGCTCGTCAAATGCCGCCAGCCTCTGGAGCGCATCATCGAGCGCCACCAGATCGGCGGCCTTTTCGTCGGAGTAATTCAGCGTATCCTTGAACTCAACTTTGACCCGCCCACCGCCACGTTTGACGGCGCCTTTGCTACGAGCGTGATCGACCAAAATCTGCCTCATGAGCGTCGCGGCGAGACTAAAAAAGTGCACGCGGTCTTTCCAATCCAAGCTGGCTCGATAAACCAAACGCAGGTAGGCTTCATGGACCAAGGCGGTTGGTTGGAGAGTGTGGCCGGATGCCTGACGGCGCAAATAGCTCGCTGCCAAGCACCGCAGTTCCTGATAAACGAGCCCCATCATCCGATCAACGGCGGATCTATCTCCGCTGCGGTCACTGTGGAGCAGTCCATTAAACCTGAGTGCGTCGGAAGCCGCGCCGTCAGGCGCCCGCAGTTTTGAAACCGCGCCGCACTCGAGAAGCTGCAGCCCCGCATCCAAGGCACTGTTCTCAAAAATGCCGATGTAGGGATCGGCTTTCCAGGGATTAGCTCCGTTCTCCGCGGCGGCCGTGAGCAACTCTGGGCTGCTCGATGTAGGCTGTCTTTCGGACATGTTTACAACTTCCCTTGATTTGATCTGCCTCACGCTAGCGAAAGCCGTCGTCTCCGATAGAAAGCAATTGCGATACCAAATGCGATTGTTTGAAAGCAGGCCCAGAATGGTTCAGCGTTACTGAATGAATCAAACCAAATGGTGAGTCTCGTATATCAATTCAGTTAGTCCGCAGCCCAGCGCCAGGTCCCAGAGCTAGTGCCTAATTGCAAAAGTTTGCATATGTGTTTGTGCCGCTGTGGGGCCGGTTGATAACCGGCGGCGGGTTGGTAACCACAGTTGTCCAAAACGTTTCGCGAGCCAGGAGACGGAAACCCTGATAGGTTGAGATCTGAGTTTGTCTAGAACCGATCTCAACTGGAAAGGATTTCCGTCATGAATCGAGTATGCAGCATTTTTGCGCAGGTGTTGTGTTTACTGCCTCGCTCGGA
>JAFARV010000321.1 GCA_019245255.1 Acidobacteriaceae bacterium
GCGATGGATGAATTCCGCTTGGGGCTCTCTGACGCCTCGGGGCAACAGGTCGTCCAACGCCTTCACAAGTTCGGGCCGGAGCTGCTGGAAACCTCGGGCTTGGTCGTAAAGCGTCAAGAAGGAACCGGTTTTTACGACCGTTTCCGAGCTCGTCTCATGTTCCCGATCCACAACGAATCTGGGAAAGTAATCGCGTTTGGCGGAAGGGCACTCCGGGCGAATGACGAGCCGAAATATCTAAACTCGCCTGAAACAAAGATCTACAAAAAATCTTCCGTGCTTTACAACCTGCATCGCGCCAAAATTGACGCGCGCAAGCACGACCGGATGATTCTGGTCGAAGGCTACATGGACGTAATTGGCGTTTACATGGCCGGGATCAAAGAAGTCGTCGCAAGCTGTGGCACTTCTCTGAGCCTCGATCAAGTTCGTACCATCAAGCGTCAAACAGCGCAGCAACAGGCAAACTCAGGGCAGGTGATTCTGAATTTCGATCCGGATGCCGCGGGCCAGCGTTCTGCCGAAAAATACATCGGCGCATTCTTGTCCGAGGGTCTGCGCGTACGCGTTTTGGAGTTGCCCGGCGGCCTCGATCCCGATGAGTACATCCATACAAATGGTGCGGAGGCATATGCGGATCAGCTCAATCGCGCTTCGTCGTACTTCCATTGGCTTGCCTCTCGCGCCCGGGAGCGTTTCGATATGCGTACTGTCGAGGGACGCGTCGACGCGTTCCGCTCCATCCTCCCCGCTATCCAACTGGTACACGATCGCGTCGAGCGCTCTGCGGTCGCAAATGAGATTTCCGATTATCTAAAGCTGGATCGTGCTATCGTAGCGGAACAGCTTCGTAACCTGAAACGTCCCAATGGCACAGCCCGCAAGAGCGCGCCGGCTACCTCTACACTGCCGCCAAACGAGGTTCTCCTTTTGACTTGTTTCCTGTTGAGCCCGGATGCCCGCGAGGCGATCAAACACTACCTCGCTTCGCGTGACGTGCTGGAGTTGCTCGAAACGCGCGCCATTTTTCGAGCTGTGTTGTCGATGGAAGCCGATGGGCAACCCTTCTCGATGTCGGCTGTAGCCGAACGCCTCGACCCGCACTGGCAGGCCGTATTAAGTGACCTCAGCTTTCGAGATCTTGGAATCGCAGAAGACCACGCCGTGGCCCAGGCATTGCACTGTCTTCAGTCACTCGAAAGAAAAGCCGCTAACGCTCAGTTCTCGAATCTCAAGAGCCGCATTCGCGAACTCGAAGACAAGGGTGACGTCGCCGGCGCTTTCCTTCTGATTCAGGAGCTGGAACGGTTGAAATCCCCCCATTTCGGTGAGTGAAACGTGTTGTACTATGAGGAGGCGAGGAGCATGGGGGCGCCTCGCATCCCAAGGGTAAGATCCCGTCGCACATCGGTATGCACAGATGGTGAAGGCAGTTGATGCAGGAAAGCGATAACAAGGGATTCGCTCTTTACGACGATGTTGCGGACGTGGTCTCGGACGACCTCACCGCTAGCGCCGGTATCGATCTTTTCGCCGATCTCGATGGAGCCGCAGTCGAACTGCTCGACGACTCCAAGGACTTCGAAAAGAAGGAAGAGATCGAGGACCTTTCCGAACTTGATCTTTCACCCGGAGCGCTGGATAAAAGCAACGATTCGGTGCGGGTGTATCTGCGCGAGATGGGTATGGTTCCCCTGCTCACGCGCGAGGGCGAGATCGAGCTGGCCAAACGCATCGAACGCGGCGACAACGCGGTCCGCAAAGCACTCTCGAGATCGAATCTCATCTTTCAAAAGCTTCTCGAAACCAAACAGCAGGTGGAAAAGGGAGAGATGTCTCCCTTACAGGTGCTTCAGGCGCCAGACAACCATCTGGGGACCGAAGATGAAGACACCGCGCAGCCCCTCCGCGAGCAACTGCTCGAGGCCGTCGGCGATCTCGAAAAGGCTTACCGCAAGTCTCATCAGTTGCGATCCAAGCTGCTTAGCATGTCTCGCAACACGAAGCCGAAGGTGTACCGCAAAACGAGATACGAATATCTTCGGCTTCTCGTCGAACTGTCGCGCAAAGTCCGGGCCATTGCATTCTCGAGTTCGTTTCAGCGCTCACTCACCGGAACACTGAAATGCACGCTCGAACAGTTGCGTCCGCTCGAACAGGAAATTGCACGCTTACAACGGAAGCTTGAGGATTCCGCTCTTCCCGAGCCGGCCGCTAATGCAATCCGCAAGCAACTCAAGAACCTCTCTGCCCAAGTCGAGCACCTCGAGCAGAACTGGGGCATCAGCGCCAGTGATCTGCGCAAGACCGTTAAAATCATCGAGCGCGGCGAAGTCGAAAGCGATGCCGCGAAGAAGCGCCTGATCGAGGCAAATCTGCGGCTCGTCGTTTCCGTCGCTAAGCGCTACACCAATCGCGGCATGCAATTCCTGGACCTCATCCAGGAAGGCAACATCGGCCTGATGCGCGCCGTCGATAAGTTCGATTACAAGCGCGGCTACAAGTTCTCCACCTACGCAACCTGGTGGGTGCGCCAGGCCGTGACTCGCGCCATCGCCGATCAGGCCCGGACCATTCGCATACCCGTGCACATGATCGAGACCATAAACAAATTGGTGCGTCTGCAGCGCAGCATGCAACAGGACCTCGGGCGCGAACCTACCACCGAAGAACTTGCTGTCAAAATGGAGCTCACTCCGGCCAAGGTCCGCCGGGTTCTGCGCATCGCTCAGGAGCCCATTTCGCTGCAGACACCGGTCGGCGAAGAGGAGGAATCGAATCTCGGCGATTTCCTCGTCGACAGCCGGATGATTTCGCCCTCCGATGCCGTCATCAATCTGAATCTCCGCGAGCAAACCGCCGAAGTGCTGAAGACACTCAGCCCGCGCGAAGAGAAAATCGTCAAGATGCGCTTTGGCCTGCAGGATGGTAGCGAGCACACTCTCGAAGAGGTTGGTCAGAATTTTGCCGTAACGCGCGAACGTATCCGGCAGATTGAGGCCAAGGCCCTCCGTAAGCTGCGCCATCCGAGCCGCAGTCACAGGCTCCGCAACTTCCTCGAAAACGGCGCTCGCCCGTCGTAACCTCGGCACCCACGATCACACGTTGCCTCAACATGCTCCGCGCGAACCGCCGCGTTCCGGAATCACAAAACCTCTGCGGTATGTTGGTCCTTCGTCATGGCCGAAGCCGAAATCGCCGTCCCCACGCCGGTTCATCCGGTGACGCCACCCAGGAAGGTTCCCAAGCCGAAAACGGCTGCCGAACGCAAGCAGCGGCTCAATCGCATCCTGGCCGAGCTCGACAAACTCTTCCCGAACGCCACCTGCGCGCTGAATCACAAAACACCCTGGGAACTGCTGGTCGCAACCATCCTTTCGGCTCAGTGCACGGATGAGCGAGTCAACAAAGTAACTCCCGGTCTCTTCGAAAAATATCCGTCTATCGAAGCCATCGCAAATGCTTCCCGGGATGAACTCGCAAACGACATCAAATCGACCGGATTCTA
>JAFARV010000361.1 GCA_019245255.1 Acidobacteriaceae bacterium
TCTTTAAGGGAGCGTTCGGAAACTGGGCGGCAATGGTGCGGTTGAGCTCCGAATATGTGACCGGACGCCCGTTCACCGTCGCTGCTACATCCGCCGATACGGGCTTCTTGCATCCGCTGAGGGCTGCCAAGGAGCCGGCGCACACGATCAACCCTGAGAACCACCGCGGTCCGCGGTTCCTTGCTCTGAACATCTAGGCTTTCGTTTTCCTGATCTCTTCCGTAAGAGCCGGAACGATCTCGAATAGATCTCCCACAATTCCGTAATCGGCCGCCTCAAAGATGGGCGCGCTCTCATCTTTGTTAATCGCGACAATCGTCCTTGAGCCTTTCATGCCGACCAGATGCTGGATTGCACCCGAGATACCGATGGCGAAGTAGATTTTCGGTGCGACGGTCTGCCCCGAACTGCCGACCTGGCGCTCCATCGGGAGCCAGCCGTTGTCACAGATAGGCCGCGAAGCTGCAATCTCCGCCCCAAGCTGTTGTGCAAGCTCTTCCACGATAGGCAAATTGTCTTTCTCTTTTATTCCGCGCCCGACCGCGACGATAATATCCGCCGCGCCAAGATCGACCGAGCGCTGGGCCTCACGGAACGGCTGCTCGGGTTTGCTGCGCACCGTTGCGGGATCGATCTGAACCGGGAACTTGCGTACCGGGTTAGTGGCTGTCGCATCCCGATTTGCTGCGCGAAACGCGCCCGCCTGTACGGATACAAACTGAGGCTCGCCGGAGGCATGCACGTCGGCATTCAGCTTACCTTGAAAGAGCTGCCGCACATACACGGGGCCGCTCGGGGAGCTTTTCAAATCCACGACGTCGCTAACTACACTAGTGAGAAAGCGCGCCGCGAGCTTCGGCGCAAAGTCGCGAACCTGATAGGTGTGCGGAAACACCACGATGCGAGGATTCTCTGCCTTGATCAGCTGCTCGAGTGCGGCGGCGTATGCGTCCGGCGTGTAGTCGGAAAGCACGGGATCGTCAATCACGATCGGTGTGCGAATCGGGTACTGGGTCAACTCAGCGGCAAGCGAATCGATACCGGATCCAATGGCCACGGCATCCACAGGAACGTCTAACTCTTTTGCCAGTTTCTGCGCCGCCGCGAGTGCCTCAAACGACAAACGGTTCCACGTTCCTGCGCGGTGCTCAGTTACAACCAGGATGCTCACAGGACACGCGCCTCGAATCTCAACTTCTCGACGAGTTGCTGTACAGCCTGCCGTGTGTCGCCGGATAAGATGGTGCTCTCCTTACTACGCTGGGGCACATAAATGGACTCGGCGGCAATCGAGCGATTCGTCTGAGCAGTAATGTCAGCGGCCGAAATGGTTTTCACTTCCTTCGTCTTGGACTTCTTGATGCCCATCAACGTGGCGTAGCGCAGCTTTTTGATACCTGACTGAATGGTAAGCACCGCCGGCAAAGGAAGCGTGATGTTCTGGAACCATCCGTCTTCAAGCTCGCGCTTGATGCGAACGGCGCCTGCCTGCGGCTCGACATCCATGACGATAGTGGCGTGCGAATATCCGAGCAGCTCCGCCATGATCACGCCTGTCTGCCCGTATCCCATGTCATCCGATTGCAGACCGGTGAGAATGAGATCAGGCCGTTCCGGTTTGACTGCTGTTGCGAGCAGTGCTGCCGTGCCGAAAGCGTCTACGACTCCGGTGTTACTCAGCTCAATATGGATCGCGCGGTCGGCGCCTTTCGCCAGAGCCTCGCGAATTGTTGATTGCGCGCGCTGCGGACCTGCGGTCAGAACGACCACCTCACCTCCAATTTTTTCCTTCAGCTGAAGCGCTTCCTCGAGCGCATACGCATCGGGCTCATTCATTTCATACGTGAGATCGGATTCGTCGACCCAAGGTCCATTCGGGCGCAAGACGGAATCGCGGGCTGGTACCTGCTTCACAGAAACGACAATTTTCATAATGCGGTAGCCGTCGGATTGGCGGCCAGATGCACCTACCAGTATGACGGACAGGCGCGATTGGAGACATGAGGGGCAGATGTAATCGGATTGCTATACTCTGTTTGT
>JAFARV010000378.1 GCA_019245255.1 Acidobacteriaceae bacterium
CCGTTCGCTTCGACGTAGCGCATGTGCTCGCCCTTTTTGATATTGGCCGACCCTTCAAACATCATGTGTTCGAACAAATGCGCGAAGCCGGTCCGGCCACGCTCCTCTGAGCGCGCGCCAACGTCGTACGCGAGGTAAACGGCTACGACGGGTAGCGTATTGTCACGAGACAGGATCACTCGCAGGCCGTTCTTTAACTGATATGTTTCGACCGGGATGTTTATGGACGGCGGTGCCGCTGCGGCGAATGCGGCGCCGGCACACAACACAAGCGATAGAAATTTCATTAGCGAGAATACCTCCCGGCCCAGAGCCATGTGAGTATAACGTAACTGTATCGAACAATGTTCAGCAGGTCTCAGATTTTGTTCAGGTGCGAAGGAGAACGACGGGTGTTAAAGACAGCCCTTTTTCTGGGATGCTGGTTGTTTTCGCTTGACGCTGGTTCACCGCTGATGGGGGCCGGTCTCGATTCGGAACTACAGCAGAGAGTCGCGGCCATTGCGAGCGCCCACCAGGGCCACATGACGCTATTTGCCGAGGATCTGGCGACGGGGAAAACAGTGGCAATTGAACCGGACACGCCCGTCCCCACCGCGAGTGTGATCAAGCTCGCGATTCTGTTTGAAGCCTTGGAACAAGTTCGGTCAGGAAAAGCTCATTTCGAAGACCGGCTCACGTTGACCAAAGCGGATCAAGTTCCCGGTGCGGGAGTTTTGTTGTTTTTTGATCCGCCTCAGCAACTCACGTTGAAGGATGCGCTAACCCTAAT
This sequence comes from Acidobacteriaceae bacterium, assembly GCA_019245255.1. GTDB lineage: Bacteria > Acidobacteriota > Terriglobia > Bryobacterales > Bryobacteraceae > Bog-105. The sequence continues at coordinate 773 of JAFARV010000378.1, forward strand.
GGTAGTTATGAGCGACAACGCCGCCACGAACCTCGTCATCGATCATCTCGGTTTGCCGGACATCAACCGGCGGATCGAATGGATGGGTCTGCATAACACGCATCTTTTCAACAAAGTATTCAGTAAGTCATCCCCGGCGCTCCCACCGAAGTTAGAGGCTGAGCATAAGAAGTTCGGTCTGGGCGAGACCACCGCGCGCGAAATGGCAAGCGTGATCGAGCGTATTTACCGCTGTGAACTTGGCACCGCCCGCGAGGCGACCCCGGACGATCTGCAGCTGTGCACCATTGCAACGACCATGCTCGGAAATCAGTTCTATCGCGATTGCATACCGAGGTTTCTCGATGGATGGAACGCGCCAGAGACGGGATCGGGAACCGCGGTAGGAAACAAGACCGGTTCACTCGATGAAGTTCGGAATGACGTCGCAATCGTTGCCGCCAAGCGCGGCCCCATTGTGATTTCAGCGTTCACTTTCGACAACAAGGACCAGAGCTGGCGAGCCGACAATCAGGCGCAGATTGCAATCGCCAACGCCGCTAAGGCGATCGTCGAGAGCTGGTCACCCGAGGGGCTCGCTCCCAATGAATACAAGCCGCATCCGGCAGATTCGAACCGTCCCTAAGTCGCCGGCCCTACTTAAATACGATCGTACTTTCGCCACTGTATTTGTGATAGTCACGGAAGTCAATCGTGTTCTTGCTGCAAATCGTGGTGCCGCGCTCGCAGGCCAGGTTCTCGGAGTGCACCGGCAGCAGAAATTTGCTGGTGCCCAGGCTAACCTCGTCATAATCGACAGCCGTTTCAACCTGATCGAAAGGGAAGTCTTTCGGGATGTTATCGGCAGCCATCTCGAGCCGATGGATCGCTCCAGTCGATTTGTCGACCCAAATGGCTCCGCTGTAGGCAGGCATCAGCATCTGGCCTCCCACGAGGATCCGCCAATCGGACCTTGGCAGCACGACTTTGAAATCGAACACTGCGAAATCCGTGTCGTGAATCGCGGCGGAGCGGTGAAATTTAAATTCCGTGTCGCGCCCCGGATCCATCAGGCTGCTGAGCATGGAAGCGAACTCGCCCGTGGATGTCGTTCCGCCGATGTCCATCATGCTCTTGTTGACTTTCTTTCCGCCAACTGCAATGTCCTGATACTTCTCATGTCCGTCTTCGTAGACAATCTTGGCGCTGACAATATCCTGCGCATGCCAGTCGTCCGATCGTGTGGTTTCTATATAGCGAGTCGTGAACTGTTCACAGATAAAGTTCGGTAGACCGTGAGTAAAGGTCTCCGACCAACTTAAGGCGCGCTCGAGCGTTTCAGAGCCGGGTCCGCCGAAGCGGGCGCTCTTCGCGTCGTTCGTTCCAATCGTGAAATCCTGCTCGTCCGCAGCTCCGCCACCTTTGGGCGGATTGCTCACGGCCTCCGCTGCGGGGAGACTCTTCGGCTTTTCCCGGCGGAGAACCGGGCGGTCGGGGACACTGTCGTCATCGTGGAGAATCTTCGAGCCGGTCAGCGCCTGCTCGGAGTCATTATCGGAATTCTGGGCCGATTCCTGGGTCCCCGCCTGCGAGACGGGCTTGTTGGGCTCAGCCGGCGCATCCTTCAGCAGTTCGACCTTTAGGACTGTGAGGAAGTCCTGGTCGTCCTCGGCTGCTTCGACGTGAACGGACGTCCGCGGGACGACTTTGGCTGGCTCAATCGGGCTTCCGGATTGGGTCCACGCTGTGTCCGAAGCGATGGTCATTGTCAGCCAGCGTCCGTCCGGCACATGGACCACCAGCTTCTTCCCATCGTTCTCGACAGTTACGCCATCCGCCATCAAGACCGTTTGATCGATCGTTTTCTGCGAGCTCTTCTTCTTGTCCTTTTTCGATGGCCGATCCATGCCGCCGCGCTGTCCTCCCGGCGGAGGGCCGATCGGCACGGTTCCCGGTGGCATTGTAGCCGGCGGCGGAGTGGGGCCCGGGGGATTCACCTGAGCCACGCCGGGTACGACTGCGACCAACACACCCAACAGGAAAAACTTGGACTTTACCACTTAGATGTGTAGATGCGGCCTTACCGGTCAGGGGTTACGGGAAGTAGCAGAATGTTCTCCTATGCCTTCTTCAGCAGCGCAATCTGCCCGCCGTGATACGCGCAGTGCTGGATGACGCCATGAAGTAAGACATAGAACGTTTGTGGCTCCGCCGCCGGCGCCGAATCCTCCAGTCGCTCCTCCGGAAAATCCCGAATGGCTCGTTCGAGTGCGTCCATCTCTGTCTCTAGACCAGCGATTGCGCTTTGCCATGGTCCGTCCATTGGAGGCCAATTCTCGACCGGGTCCGGATCGCGAGGCTTCGCGGCTGAAAGCCGTTCACGGGCGATTCGGATCCACGCCGTGATGTGCAGAACCAGTTCCCATATCGTATGCGCGTTGGGCAGGGGTCTCTGCCGCGCATAGCGCTCGTCTACGTCCGCGAGGAGCTCCTTGAGTGACGGTCCGAGCCAGGACGGACCTTCGTACATGCGACGGAGCTGAGTAGCTATTCGTTCTGTTTCAGCCTCGATCGCTTGTTTGGGCATAACGGTTTCAGGATACAAAGCGCAAAGGGCGCGCTGCGCGCCACGACTCAGTATAGAAACTCGCCGGCTCCAAGCGCACAGGCGTTCGGTGCCGTTGTGCGCGTTTGATGTGCGTGGCGCGCTCCTCACCGTGCCCGTTTTGCGCGGGTTTCTTGAAAGCGCAAAGGGCGCGGCTGCGCGCCATTTCTGCCCCCACTACCCCAGATACATCACGTGAACGTATGTGCCGAGCCGCACGTTGTAAGCCAGATACCATCCCGGGTGATCTGGATCGTCATAAATAACGATTTCGTCCGAGTCCCAGTACCAGCCACTCACATAAGAAAGATCGTACGGCGCAACGCTGAAGTAGAAATTGTTGAACCAGAAGCGGGATGGACCGCCGCCAGCCAGGTGCCACACGTGGCCCCGTCCGAAACCGCCCGTAAAACGCCCGTGCTCCCAAGGGTGGTCAAGGTGGTAATGCGGATCATCCGGTCCGGTGTTATGGCCAACCCAAGTATCGTTGCTGTGCACGTGAGGTGCGTTCGGATGACTTGGCTGATCTCGGAAATCCCGGTGATCCTCGATGCGCTGTGGAGGGGTGTGCTCGTTGTAGCGCTCCTGACTGTGCTCGTTATTGCGCTCCTCATGTTGCGCGGCTTGCCCGCCATGGTAGGG
>JAFARV010000394.1 GCA_019245255.1 Acidobacteriaceae bacterium
AGCAGAACCCGCGGGCCCCTCCGGCCACCTACTAAGTACTGTGCGATCACGGTATCGCTGATTGGCAGGCGAGTGATGGTGGGCTTAACCACAATCAGCGTATCGGATGTTGTATGATCACGCGTGTTTTCCGCGAGAATCTCATCGATGCCCGGAATTGAAGCGAGGCCGGGTATTCCGGTCCGGGAAAAACTGTGCTCATCATCGTTCAGTCCGGCGATGATGGCGAACTGATCTTGCGCAAGACGTACGGATCCCTTGAACTCTCGCTGGGAAATCGCGGGAATCGTATTGAAAGTCTGCGTTCCGAGGGCCTTGTACTGCGCCTCGAGATCTAATGCGACCTCACCGCGCCCATTCACGTGCGAGGTTAGTTTGAGCACGATCCCCAAATCCTCGAGAGTCACCTGTCCAATCGGGTTATAAACGGAGCTACCTGTCTGCTGGAAGCCGGTGTATATCGCTTGGGGAATCGGGTACTTGTCACCGATGTGGAGGTTAGCGGTCTGCCCGTCCGCCACGACGACCGTGGTATCGAACAGGATGCGGCTAACGGAGTGGCTGTACTGCGCAAAAAAACTCCCGTTTCCCAGAGCCACTCCAAAAAAAAGATGACTTGTTCCGAACGCGAAGAGAGCGCTAACATTGCTCAGGTCGGGGAATGTGACCTGCAAGTTGCCAATATGTCCGTACGTGAATACGGGAAAGCTGGTCGGCAGCGCGGCCCCGTAGTGATAGTGGGTGCTCGAATCGACAGCAAGAATCTCGACCTCAAAAGACACCTGGGCCTTGGGTAGAAGCAAAGCCTCGAGGACGGACGCGGCGGCCTGCGCCCGGACGGGATTGTCGCGAATGGTGACGGCTCGACCCGACTCATCAAAACCGATTGAACGAAGCGACATCACCCCACGGATCGCAGTGGCCACCTGCACCACGTCGGTCGGCTCAACGGCCTCGGGCAAGGGCACGGTGATCATGACATCAGGCTCGAACTCACTGCGCTTTACATCGGTGTCGCGAGCGACAAAAATGGCATGGCTCGAGATGGGATAAACGAATGTGTGAGTGACGGCGGTTACCGCTTCCATGGCCGTCGGGAAATCCACCTGCTCGATGGTGAACGGTCCTAACGGAGCGTCTTCGAAATCGGGATCGAAGACCGTCTGAATTCCGAATGCCTGCGCCACGGCGGCGATTGTCGCTTTCTCCTGAAGCCGCAAGTCGAAGTTGTGCAATCCCGGGGTTAGCTGGAGATGCGGCAGAGGCTGCAGTTGCGCTGCCTGTCCGGGTGGTTGTTCATTGAACGGACTCTCGTAGGGAGTCTCGCCCGGCTGCGATTCGGCCTCGTGCACATCTTGCGTGACATCCGCCGTCTGCACGTTTGCCTGTGTCAGAAGGTGGGCCGCGGCCGCGAGTTGATCCCGGTTTTCAGCGTATGAGGTATGCTTCGGGTCGCGCACTGCCGCCTCGGCGTACAGCATGTAGGCACGTACGATCTGACCCTCTTTGCGCGCCCGTTCGGCTTGCTTCGCGAGACGTGCTGCAACCGACTCCTGTGTGGCAGCCACACTGATGGAGACCAGCACGAAAGAGATGAGAAGAAGAAGCTTCAAGTTAGAAGGACGACAGATCCGCAACCGGCGTGCAAGGTTACATTATCCCAGAGCGGGGCAAAGATCAGCGCGGCGTTGTTCCAGTAGGCGAGAGTTGACGGTCATCTGTGCGCGTCGAGGGGTCATCAGTGCTCCGGTACGTAACCAGGCGGATGGGCTGCCCCCTCGCCGAAGAAATACTCTTCCATCTGCTTCAGGAGAAACTCCTGTGCTTCCGGAGTGCCCAGATTGAGACGATACTCATTCATGATCATCTTCATCTGTTCGACCCACATGCGCCAGGCCTCTTTCGAGACTTGTTCATAGATCCGTTGTCCTAGCGGATGTCCGTCGAAAGGAACCTCATCGAGTCCCGGGAGTTCTTTATGTAATTTGACGCAAAAGACCTTGCGCTCAGGCGTCGCGCCCGTCGTTGTGTCCATAGGGCAGGATATTCAGTCTATTTTGAGAATAGCCCACGCCCCAACCCGACCCGCATGTGGGCGCTTTACGCGACTGAATCGGCAAGGACAGTGGTCGACTGCCGGCTGCGCTGATTCTCGTGCTCCAAAAACACCGAGAGTCGCAGCGGATCCATGCCGCCGCTCGCGAAATGTTGTTGCACTGCACGCAGATACCGCTTCAGCACATCCGCGCGTGCGGACTTCCGGAGGCGGCAGGTCTGAAGATCCAGCAGCAACTCAAGTTCCCATTGCGTAAAAGTATTACGCCGGACGGCGCCGCCGATGATTTCGTGGACGAGTTGGTTCAACGACGTCAACTCGGCCTGCTCTGGTTTCATGTCGGCCATATCAGATTGTGTGGATAGCGGCGGAAAATTCTTAGAAATGATGCGATTCGCAGGGGCTAAGGTCCACTTCCCTCAAGACAGTCGTGCATCTATTCTTCTCATCAGTGTGGCCGTCCTTGCTGGGATCTCTCGCTGCTGTCCTGCTTCTCAGCGGTCTTGACGATCTGGTGCCGGCGCTGATCTGCCTTTGGAACTCCGCTGCGAATCGACCTCGCGCCCGCTTTCGCCGAGAGGCGAACACAGCGTTGGAGCGGAGGATAGCGATCTTTGTTCCTTGCTGGAAGGAATCGGGCGTCATCGGCAACATGGTGCGACACAATCTGGCCGCCGTTCGCTACCGAAATTACGATTTCTTCCTGGGCGTATATCCGAATGACAATGCGACCGTACAGGCAGTCCGTCAACTTTCGAACGCCTTCCCGAACGTGCACGTGGCCGAGTGCCCTCACCCGGGGCCCACGTCGAAAGCCGATTGCCTCAACTGGATCCACCGGCGCATGGAGCAGTACGAAATGGACCACAGCGCCCATTTCGACACGGTTGTCCTTCACGATGCCGAAGACCTGATCCATCCGGAAGCGCTCTCGGTGATCAACCGCGAGCGCGAACGGAACGCCATGGTCCAGGTACCCGTTCTTCCGCTTGCCACTCCACTTGGCGATCTTACGCACGGGGTGTATTGCGATGATTTTGCCGAATACCAGACCATTGACATGCGCGCCCGGCAGTTTTGCCGCTCCTTCATACCGTCGAACGGGGTAGGTACGGGATTCGCGCGCCACGTGCTCGACCAACTCGCACGAGAACGGGGCAATCTCGTCTTCGATCCGGCCAGTTTGACCGAAGATTATGAGATTGGCGTGTACGTTTACAATGCCGGTTACGCTCAGACTTTCTTCCCGTTGGTGAAGGAAAGCAAGGGCTTTATTGCCACGCGAGAGTACTTCCCGCGACGTGTTCGTTCGGCCATCCGGCAACGCACGCGCTGGGTGACAGGAATCGGTCTACAATCCTGGGCACGCGACGGCTGGCGCGGCTCGTGGCTATGTAAATACTGGTTTTGGCGGGACCGCAAGGGCCTGGTTGCCAACCCGCTGAGTTTCCTGACGAACCTGTTTTTCGTCGCCGGTCTCGCCGATTGGGCCGGTGCGGCCATTACACACAGGCCGTGGTTGTTTTCGGTGTCGAACCACACCATCGTGGCACTGTGTTGGGCAACATCGGGCATGCAATGCGTGCGTCTCGGCATGCGCATGGTTTACACAGGACGGATCTACGGACCCGTGTTCGCGTCAGGTGTACCGCTGCGACAGTTGCACGCGAATTTTATAAACTGCTTCGCTTCGCTGCGAGCGCTCTGGCAATACGCTTCTGCACGCTGGGGCAAGCGGCCGCTGGTCTGGCTAAAGACCGATCACGCGTATCCGAGCACAGCGAATCTGCGACCGCTGACTCGCGATCTCGCTGAGGTACTGGTTGCCGGCGGATACATCAGCGAAGCAGCCATGCAGTGCATCCAGGACGAGATCACCTCGGATGCATTTCTTGCGACTCTGCTGGTGGAACGCGGTCTGCTGACGGAGGACGATGCACGTACGGCCCTCGGCAAGAAAGCGGGTGTGAGTTCGATCGCAGT
>JAFARV010000487.1 GCA_019245255.1 Acidobacteriaceae bacterium
TGACACCACCGAAGGGATCAATCTCGACTAAGTCAGGATACTCATCTGCGCTGCCGCCCGCCGCTTTGTTAGGCGCATTCGCGTTGGCTGCAGGCGCCGTGCCTCCCCCTGCGTTGGTCTGCGCGAACGCGACAGCACCTACGCACAGTGCAGCACTCAGGACTACCGGGCGAATGGCGGTCCATCTGAGCCGAGTACTCATTATTCTCCTCCCAAAAACGACCTTTAACTCTTTAAATGGATGCGTTCACCACTTTTGCATTACACAAATCGAAATGGCGCAGCCATTATAAATCAACAATAAATTAGCAAAGGGCAAGGACTTGACCTGCCCCAACACTACTGCTGCGTGGTTATCTCGGGCAACCGAGGGCCTTAATCGCGCCCTCCGGCAAAGGTCTGCTGTTCTTTACTGACGGCGGCATGACTTGGCCACCATGTGGTACAAGGTACACCTCGACGCGACGGTTACGATCGGCTTCCGTGACGGCGGCACCTTTGCGTTCTCTAGCAGCCGGCCGGTTTGAAGTGCCGCACAGTCCTGGCTGCGGATCCGAAGTCTGATCTGTGCCAACCCAGTCTATCCTGACTCGCGACAGATCTATTTTTCCACAGGTTCCGGTGCCCGCGGTTAACACGGCTGCAGAGTTCAGCGCCCGCTGTTCATCAAGCGGCACAGTTGAGGCGCGCCCACGACGGCCAGCAACTCTCGTCTCAGCTCGTTCATCGGTGTCGCGATGCGCCACCAGAACTATGTCATAATCACCGCTCTCAATCCTACTCGCTGCTTCATCGATAAGGATACGCTTACCGCAGTTATTTACGCGAGCATTGTTCTTCGAAAAGACGACATCCGGTAATCGAACGAACTGAGCAGGGCAGCTTACAGTAATCTGAGTGCTCTTCGAAGCCGATTTACCCGTCTCGTCGGTAACTGTCAGAGTCGCTGTTACGGTTTTCGACTGGGCCTGAGGGCCCGTGAAGGACAAAGTTGATGAATCAAACGTTGAATTGAGGCTAGTATCATTACTTACGCTCCCTTCAGTGACCGTCCATTTGTAACTGAGATTTCCACCGCAGGCAGAAGCAGTTGCAGTTCCGGACAGGTTCGCAGTGTGAGTTCCCGATGTATCGTTCGAGCATGTCAAAGAAGGCGGGGTCACGTCGACGGAGGCGATCTGCGGCAGAACATATTCTTTTACGGTCAATGTCAGAGGGCCTGCTGTAACAGTGCGGGAGGGATTAGAGACATCTGAGATGATCACCTGAACGCTGAAATCGCCCGCATTGTTCGGCGTGAAGGAAAAGTCAGGGCTGTTCGTTCCCGACTCAGCTCCGTTCAACTTCCAGGCGTAGGTTAGTGTATGCCCGGCCGGATCGCTCGCGGTCGAATGCAAAGTGATGGCGCGTCCCTCACAAAGATTGCCTTCGGCTCCGGTAATTGTGCCCGCGCTTAAGGGCGCCGGCGGAGGTGGAGGAGGCTGCGGCGCCGGCGGAACATATTTGTGTCCCAAGAATGCAACTATTCCCAACGTGGCCTGGAACCCGTTCAGGTGACCGGCATCAGGAATATATACTCCTCCGTTCGGCACTCTCGAAAGTCCGAAGCCAGGCACGGGAGAGAAAAACCCGCGTGCATCGATGCGCAGTCCGAAGTGGTCGCTGATGTGAAACTTGAGTCCGCCACCATAGTTCAGAGCCCAATCTGTCGAAGTGCCGAGGCCAGCAGAATGATAAATGGCATCAACAGACGTTGCGTACGTTTTTGCTTTACCGGTTGGCGCAAACTGCGCCGCGCCAACACCAAAAGTGATAGACGGCTGCACTCGATGGCCCCGCGGAAGCAGATTGAAAACCGGATTTACAGCATAGTAGTGGATCTGATTACCGAAGTTGAACGGGGGCAGCAGAGAAAAATTCCGCGGTATCGGCGCAACAGTGGACACATTGTTGACCATGAAGTTGTAACTGAACTCCACACCAAAGATGCTGGTTGGATTCCAAGTTACGCGCCCGCCTGCTGTTCCGCCGCGGTGGAGTCTTGTACCTAAGCCTTCATCAACCTGCGCAAAAAGGCTTACGCCGCCAAAAGCGTTCAGTTCTACTGTATCTGGAAGTAATACTTGGGAATTGCCGGACTTAGCTTTAGAGTTCGCAGCGTCTTGCGCACTTGCTAGCGTACAGAAGCAGAGTGACAGAGAGAGAAACGCTGCGTTAATCGGCTTACAGTCAGGCCGACATTCCATCCTTTTCCTCCTGGCAGATTCGTAAGCAGCATCAAGTATTGATATTAGCGGAGGGGTTCTAGTCTCGAAAGAGTACGCCTAATCCAGAAGTTACAGCATATAGCCGAGTTGATTGCGAATCCGGCGCCCAAAGCTGCCGGATTTGAAGTCCTCTAATCGCAGTTGGCTCCGAAGTCCATGAGATTCCGCCGTCACTGCTGCGGTATAGCTGGCCATATTCGACTGCATAAGCACTGTGTTCCGGTCCCGCATAGGCGACTGCACTGACGGTGGAGGCTTGAATTCCGCTCGCGTTCGCATACCAGGTTTGCCCGCCGTCAGTGGAAGAGTACAATCCTACGCGGGTGGCGACGAGTATCCGGCCGTTGGGATCGGCGGGTACTGCGATGTCGTTGACATCCATTGCGGGGAGCGGGAACGACATCTGTTGCCAATGTTGTCCGGCATCTTTGGACGCGTACAAACCGCCTGACGATCTGGCAATAAGAGTTGCACCATCGGGAGAAGCATACATAGCTGTTACTGATACTGCGCCCGGCATCTCAACCAGCGTCCATTGCTCGCCAAAATCGCTGGTCGTGAACAGCCCGAGATTCGTGCCAAGATAGAACACTTCCTTACTGCCGCTGACAATTGTCCAAAGCCCTTCAATTTCCGAGGGCGTCAAAGTGCGAATAATCGGCCGCGGCTTCACATAGCGTTTCACTGGTGCGCGCCTACCCTGCTTTGAACGCGCGGCGCTTTTGGTTGGAGGAGGCGGCTCGACTGGCTGAGTGACAACTCGAAGCGGCAGCGGCTTCCAGAGCGCCCCGCTGTCAATGCTCTTGTACAAGTCGCGAGTGCTGACTCCGAGCAAGATGCGATCTTCACTATGGCTGCCGGCTATGGCGCGCAGGTGCACTCCGCCTAACCCGCGAGGGGCATGAATGTGCGACCACGATTCACCTCTGTCAGCACTTAGAAAGAAACCGGTGCTCTCGCCTTCCTGTGTCTCGATGGCCGCGAGTTTGTTGCCGAGAACTGTTACCGCATTAATCTGTCGATCGGCAAAGCCCTCATTAATGGGCTTAAGCGTCTGTCCGCCATCATCGCTCATTGCGAGCCCCTCGTATTCCATGGCGAAGTACATTTTCTTCGGATCGGACGGGTCAAAGGCGATTGAGTTCACCTGCATGTCGGTCAGAGTCCGCCAGTTTGTTCCGTTGTTGGTGGATTTGAAAAGGCCGGTTGTGGTTCCGGCGTAAATGGTACCCGGCTGAGTTGGATCGATCCGAATGACGTGAGTGCGACGTGAAGTATTGGGAATACCGGCGATCTTTTTCCAGAGGTCGCCACGGTTCTGACTCGCGTAGATACCGCTGCACGCGCTGGCATAGATATCGTTTGGCAGTGTTGGATCGACAAAAATCGAGAATACGTCGGAATCGTCGATCATGCCGTCATGTATCGACTGCCACGTCTTGCCGCGGTCGGTGGTCTTCCAGGGCAGGTGTGAAGTGCCCGCATAGATTGTGTTCGAGTCCTTCGGATCGATCGCGACAGCCGTGATCCCTTGCATTTCAAGATTGCCCGGATCGGAGATGCGTGACCAGGTCTTGCCGGAATCTGTACTGAGCATCACCCCATGCATGGTTCCGGCTACGAACTCGGTGGGATCGCTGGGAGCGGCGGCGATGGAGTGCACACCGAAGTCCCTGATGTCGCTGACGGCTGTCCACGTTTTCCCTTGATCGTGGCTCTCGAATAACCCTCCCGCGAAAGCATCCTGAACACCTACAAGGTAATGCTCGGTGTCGTTAGGGTCGACGAGAATGGACGTTACCTCGCCGAGGTTACGCGTCGGAAAGGATATCAGCGTCCACGTCCCGCCGAAATCCTGGCTCTGATAAAGCAGCGTATTCAGAGCGCCGGCGAGGATCTTGTTAGGATTGCGGGGATCCACTGCAACGGTGGTGGCCGTGCCTCCAAACGGTCCCGAGATTTTCCAATCGTTAGGAGGCGTTGAAATGCGGCCTCCAAAAGCAAGCGGTGCGAGAGCGGCTACGGCCGCAAAACACGTGAACGACATCCGAATCATTTTTGGCACGATCTGTTTTAAGTATATTGCCCGGCAGGGCTGGGGCGACGTCTTGAAGCAACGCCGCCCCTATTTGTAGATCGTGTGCCGAGGTCCGCGGTTTTCTCCTCGTTTTCAGGCCGAGATCTGGTACCCCCGGAACGCCCTGGTCGCGACCCAGCCGGCAAGGAGCGAAAACGCGAAGAGACAACCCAAGCGGAGAACGATGGCGCTCCAATCGGCGTGACCGCTTAAGGCGATCCGGCCGGCTTCGACGCTCCACTTGACCGGGTTGAAGCGTGCCACGGCCCGCATCCAGTCCGGCATGAGGGCAGTCGCCATGAACACCGGGGACATAAAGACCAGCGGCAGCAAAACGAAATTGGCCGCGCCGATGACCGATTCGGATTTGCGAAGTGTAAGCCCGAGAGCACAGGACAATGCGCCAATGGGGATGCTGATCAGCATGGCAGCGATCAGGAGAATGAAGAATCCGCCGATGCCGCTGGGGTATCGCGCGCCCAGGAGTGCGCCGAGCCCGAACAGGATCAGGGATTGGACCACAGTGACGAAAGCAGCGCCCATAAGGCGGCTGACGATGATGGAGGCGCGGCTGACGGGTGCGACCAGGAAGCGGTCGATGACACCGCGATCCATGTCCACGATCAACCCCATTCCCGTCCACCCCGCGGAGAAGAGCGCGGACATTACAACGATGCCCGGGGTCAGGAAATCGATGTAAGAAGCGGCGTGAAAGCCGGGCAATTCCACAACTTTCTGGAACAGTTGGCCGTAGAACACCAGTTGAATGATGGGTTGAACCAGCGTCAAGGCAACATACCAGGGCTGGCGCAGCAGGTGGCGGAGACCGCGGAGTGTCAGGTAGTACGAATCGGCCAGTACTTTCATTTGCTTTCACCTTTCTCGGCCTGTTCGATGGTGCGGCCGGTGTGTCGAAGATAGACATCGTCCAGGGTTGGGCGCGCGACTCTTACAGCGGCGGCGCGGAACCCGGCAGCTTCGAGCGCCGAAAGGATGGCGGGTACGGCGCTTGCGCCATGGTCCGCACGAGCGTACAGAACCGAGTCCGAAACTTGCACTTCCCGAACGGTTCCCACCCCGCTCAGCGCAGCTTCAACCTCGCTCAAAGCTGCCGGCGCAGCGAGCTCGACCTGCACCGAATCGCCACGAAGTTCTGCTTTCAAATCCTCCGGAGCGCCTTGCGCGACGATGCGCCCGCGGTCGACGATGGCAACTTCGCGAGCCAATTGATCGGCTTCTTCGAGGTAATGCGTCGTCAGCAGGATGGTGAGACCTTCAGAATTGAGCCGTGCAATTTCAGCCCACAAATTGGCGCGTGCCTCCGGATCGAGACCTGTTGTCGGCTCGTCGAGAAATAAGACCTGAGGGCGATGAATCAGAGCCATGGCGACGTCGAGTTTGCGCTGCATGCCGCCCGAATAGGTGCGTGCAACACGATGTGCGGCGTCGCTGAGACCGAAGCGATCGAGAAGATTCGTGACGCGCCGCTTCAGTTCTGCTCCTCGCAACCCGTAAAACTGGCCCTGGAGGGTCAGGTTTTCGCGGCCTGTCGATTCGGCGTCGACGGTGGATTTTTGTGAGACGCAGCCAATGAGATGGCGAACCAGACGAGCCTCGCGCAGGACGTCGAGGCCGGCGACTCGGGCGGTTCCGGAATCGGCACGAGCCAGAGTCGTAAGAATCTTGACGGTGGTAGACTTCCCCGCGCCGTTCGGTCCGAGCAGGGCAAAAATTGCGCCCCGGGGCACGGCGATCGTTAGGCCATCGAGCGCACGGACTCCCTTGGGATAGGTTTTGCGAAGCTCAGTTGCCTCGATGGCTAACGAA
>JAFARV010000503.1 GCA_019245255.1 Acidobacteriaceae bacterium
AAGAATCCCGGCCAATACTGGTTGCCCGGCAACAATGCGCAATACGGTTCGGCCCTCAGCTATATTCCGGAGAACGTTTGGAACGAAAGTGCATCCAACGGTGGCTCCGGTCTTTGGGCGGGTGGTGGTGGTGCTAGTATCGCGTTCACTAAACCTGCATGGCAGACCGGTCCCGGTGTGCCAGCCGACGGCATGCGCGATGTTCCGGACGTATCGTTAACGGCCGCCAGTCACGACGGCTACATCATCGACGAAAACGGAGGACTTTGGACCATCGCCGGTACCTCGGCAGCTGCACCGTCCTTTGCCGGAATGGTGGCCTTGATCGGGCAGAAGACGAATTCTTGGCAAGGCTGTGTCAATCCCACGCTGTACTCGCTTGCTGTCAACCAGGCGTCAGGCGGTGCTTCCGTTTTCCACGATGTCAGGACCGGTAACAACTCGGTCCCGGGTGTTACTGGATTCAAAGCGGCCTCCGGCTACGATCAGGCAACTGGTTTGGGCTCTGTTGATGCCGGACTTCTCGTCAACGACTGGACCGGTATCACCAACCCGAACCCGTCACTTGGCCTCAGCGCATCGGCGACGTCGCTGACTGTGCTGATCGGGCAGAGCGGGCAAGTTACACTGACTACCTTCGGGAGCAAGCTTTCCGCCCCTGTTTCGCTCAGCGTTAGCGGAGCGCCGGCCAACCTGACTGCGACTCTGGGCGCCACTAGTGTTGCGCTACCCGGTTCCGGCAGCATTGCACTCAATGTCGTTGCCAGCTCCAATGCCGCGCCCGGCGCGTATCCGCTTACGGTAACCGCCAAAAGCGGAAGCATAACATCCACCGCGGTAATTACAGTCTCTATTCCGTCCCCTTCGTTCACATTATCGCCGGCTACCTCCAGCATCACGGTACCGCAGACCTACGAATCCGGCTTGACTTACACCGTCACTCCGCAAAACGGATTTACGGCCTCACTGGCGCTTACTGTTGCGGGCCAGCCTTCGGGTATGAAGGCGTGGTTCGTAACTCCCACCCTCGCGGGCGGCTCGGGTTCCAGTATTCTTTACGTTACGCCGGCTTCGACAGTGAAGTCGGGTACCTACCAACTGGCAATCACTGCAACGGCCGGGGCGCTCGTGCAGAAAGCTGCTCTGAATGTGACCGTCACGGCTCCGGGCTCGTGCACACTTGCTGCCAATCCCGCAAGCGTCAATGTAACTGCCGGACAACCCATATCCGCAAACATCACCTGCGGCTCCGTCCAGGGGACGTTCGCTTCGCCGCTCAACTATACGGTAACGGGCCAGCCGGCGGGTGTCACGGCAACGTTCAATCCAACCCAGACGACGGCGGGAGCTACCACAGCGCTCAGCGTATCGGCCGATCCCAGCGCTGCCAAGGCGGGCACCTTCAATCTGACCGTTCTAGCGCAAGCCACCGGATTTAGCCAAACCATAACCGTGCCTGTGACCGTTCAGCTTCCAGCCTCTTCCACAAACGCCGGGTTCACTGTATCTCCGGCGGCGGCCAGCCTCAGCTTGAAACCCGGTGCGTCAGGGCAATTGACCTTCAACGTAGCCCACACTCCGGGCTTCAACGCATCGGTTTCGATGATTGCATCCGGTCTCCCCGCGGGCGTCACCGTCTCGCTCTCGCGTACCTCCTTGGCTGCGCCCGGCGACGGCGCATTCACCGTAACTCTCGCCACGCAATCCTCGGTCAAGGCCGGCAGTTATTCCGCTTCGATCACTGTGTCCGGTGGCAACGAGAGCTTCACCATTCCGGTCGCCATAACAATTAGCTCGGCGCCCAGTTTCACGTTTGTGCTTGCGAACAACGCGATCACCGTCCAAGCGGGCGGACCTGCAGTTCCGGTCACCGGATCCGTGGGAAACTACACGAACGGCTTCAACTCGACAATCGTCTGGACGTGGAGTCAGCTCGGCCCGGGCATGAACTGGAGCTTTCTGACCGCCAACACAGCCAATAATTTCGTCAACATCACAGATGGAATCACTGCCGCCAGCAACACTCCGCGGGGCACCTATGCCTTGAAGCTCACTGTCTCAGGCGGCGGCACTTCGTACACCACGATTGTGAACGTGACAGTTACGGCACCGGCCCAGAGCTCCACGAAGCACTGACCGTGAGCACCTGAGACGCCACAGGCCACGAATCTACCCCTCTGACGTGTTGTCAGGCAAGACACGATCCAACACCGACGCAAGGTCATTTGCCCTGGTCTTGATCGATTGGCGCAATTCATCCAATTCCGCCTGCACCGAGCGCAAACGATCCGCCAGATGCAGGCACGCGAGCACCGCTGTACGCGCCGAGTCTAGATTTCCGGCTCGCCGCGCAATCGAGTACATCAGCTCGTCGATCTCCTGCGCAATCTGCTGCGTGTCGCCCGGATCGCCCGAGGTCGATAACGTATATGTCTGGTTAAAGATTGTGACCCGGACTGTGTGTTTGGAGGTGTCCGGTGCATCCATCAGGCTCTTGAGACCCGCCAACTATGTAGCGCTGATCAGGTCCAATTGACCGAGCAGTTTCTCAATGCGCGCCTTCACCTGCTTGCGTTCGCCGCGCAGACCTTCGAGTTCCTGCTGCGCTTCCTTCAGCCTCGATTCGAGCCCGCCATTCTCCTTACGAAACTCATCGCACGTCCCCCGAGCCTCATCACGCGCCGTGCGCGTAGAATTCAGCTCGGATTCGGTTGCGCTCAGGCGTTCCTTCAGTTCTTGATTCTCACTGCGAAGCGTGGTGATCGCCTGAACCGCGCGCGTAATGCGTTCTTCCAGGCTGGACAGAGTGTCGATGTCTTGTTCTTGAACCGCTTCCATGGTGTCTCTTTTGGGGACTACTCAAGCGATCACGAGCCCGCCCTCTCCGGCGGTCCGCGCCCTTGTCCAGACCATTATCGACTATTTCAGACCGGTTATTGGACGGTTGCCTGATGCGCCGCTTTTGCGGTCTGAACCAGCGTCAGGAATCCCGCCGAATCGTTAATCGCAATATCGGCAAGAACCTTGCGGTTCAGCTCCACACCCGCTCGCTTCAGCCCATTGATGAACTTGCTGTATGAAATATCCGCATTGCGGCAGGCCGCGTTGATGCGCACGATCCACAAAGAGCGGAAATTTCGCTTTTTCAGGCGTCGTCCTACATAACCATATCGGAGCGCTTTCTCAACCGCTTCCTGCGCTGCGCGGTTCAGCTTAGATTTTGTGAGGAAATAACCCTTCGCTCGCCGTAGGGTTTTGTGGCGGTAATCCCGCCGATGAGTACCTCTTTTGACTCTTGGCACGTTTTCTCCTTTTCCTTAATCAGGATTCCAATCGGAATCCCATCGCGAGAGTTGCAGGCACGTGCGGCGCTCTGCTTCTGCTCGCTCGAATTCTTTTTCCTAGTAGGGAAGCATCGTCCGCAGCTTCGCCTGATCCGCCGGATCCGCGACGACGCCCTGAGTCAGTTTGCGCTTCCGCGAGCGCGGCTTCGAGGTCAAGATGTGCCGGGCAAATGCATGTTGCCGGGTAACTTTGCCCGTGCCCGTCTTCTTGAAGCGCTTCGAGGCGCCCTTGTGTGTCTTCATCTTCGGCATAACTATGTCCTGAGT
>JAFARV010000579.1 GCA_019245255.1 Acidobacteriaceae bacterium
GGCGGAAGCGCTGATCGGTCTGGAGCGTGAAGATGTCATAACGCGGGCGATTCAGCAGCTCTCGCGCGTGACGAATCTCGCTGAAGCGCAATTGCAATGCTCACTCGAAGCAGCATATTTTCACGATTGGGCGAACGATCCATTTGCACGGGGAGCCTACAGCTACGTTCCGGCGGGCGCAATCGCTGCACGAGAACGCCTCGCGCAGCCCGTCAAGGAAACCCTATATTTTGCCGGGGAGGCGACGGAGACCACTGGCCACAGTGCAACAGTGCACGGCGCGATTCTTTCGGGGCGACGAGCCGCGCGGCAAATCCTCGCGTGACGACGATCAAGAAACCGCTAACCGGGCGAACGCCGCACCGCAGGATTTCAGGTTAAAACCGAAATGCGTCTGCGATGTTAAAAGTCGCATCGGGCGCTGACACCGGGGCAAGAGACTCGTGCTCGCCGTATGCCATTACGGTCGAGTACTTTCCAAATGCCGGATCCCGGTGAACGATTAACCGTCGCGATTGGACGTCAAGAACCCAATATTCAATGATACCGGCCCGAGCATAGACATTCGCCTTTGTTGTTAAATCGAAAGCCAGGCTCGTGTCCGCCACTTCCAGAACTAAATGCAAGTCCTGAGGTCCCGGATTCCCCGATCGAAAATTCGCGAGGTCCCGATTAAGCACAATCAGATCCGGTTCGGGCTCGTTCACTGGGTTATCGTGGTCGGCGACATCGATGGGAGCTTCAGCGTTGACGAACCTGTTCCCAAAAACTTCAACAAACCAGGCCTGGATCAGCGTCAACGCGTTAATATGTGTTCTTTTCTTACCCAACTTGTCGATGAGCTCTCCTTCAACCAACTCCAGGTGATGCTGATGCAGCAGCCCTGACTGTTGCAATGCCAGGCATTCGGCTCGAGTCCAGCGCTTACGGGGCGGTTCCAACCGATCTGGCTGAACCGGAACGTCGACCAGGAGATTAGGCATCGTTTGGTTTTATTCTAATTCGAATTTCAAGGCATCCGTTCTGTCAGGGTGCTGAGGCGAAGTACTCGCCTAGGCTGAAGCTTTCATGCTGGCTGGCTGGCGACGCATGATGCTGCGAGTGAACGTCAATACTCGTCGCGGAGCGGAGTCCGCGATTGGCCTTGCGCGCAGCGGGCGCTCCTGGAGGATCAACTCACTTGCCTGTACCAACGGTTCGGCGTGAAACCAACGCTGGAACGGTGAATCGAGAAGGACATTGCACAACGCTGTCAGACTCATGCCCTGATGGTGGGCCATCCAGCACCGCACCAGGTCACATTTGCGAGCACCGAAACGGCGAGCCGGGTGGCCTGTGTAGTCAGCGGCTTCATAAAAGCCAAATTCGGCCAACCATTTCTTGCGTGACATCCCGGACAGGTTTTCCACTGCGCTTTCAGCATCGACCGTGAGCGCAAGACAGCTCGAGTATGGAGACACGACGAGGAAGCCGGCACGAGCAACGTTGAGCGCCAGGCTCGGTACTCCAAAGGCAGCGTACTGATAATTGCCGTCCGGGTCCGTCTTGCTGTAAGCGGATTCGGAGATGCCCCAAGGCACCCCACGCCGGCTTCCGTATTTCTCCTGCGCACGCACTGCGCTACGAACTGCCCGGTCGAGCAACGTGTTCGGATGCGACTTCATCCAGATGGCAGGCATGAGGTACTCGAACATGGTGCCGGTCCAGGAGATCAGGACCGTCTCGCCCTCCGAAACAGTATGCTGGCGCCCGAGCCGGAACCACATCTCCTGCGAAGCTTCACCCTTTGCCACGGCCACAAATGTCGCAATCCGCGCCTCCGAAGCAAGCAGGTCGTAACACGAAGCCGCCAATTCGTGCTTTGCTGCGTCATAGCCGACTGACAACAGATTGCGCCGTTTGTCGACCAGCGGTTCGAATCGCATTTCGCGGATTAGAAGATCGCATTGGGCGGCGGTGGCCTGCAGACGGCTCGCGAGCTCCTCGAGGTTTCGCCCGCATATTGAGGCAAGTGTCTTCAATTGTCTAAGCGCCTGGCCTACATCCGCCGGCAGCAGCGTATTCGCGAGCGCGTGATCCAGACGCCGCTCGAATTCACCGTAATAACCTGCTGCCTGTGAAGGGATCGGGGCGGTCGCAGGCAAGGCGAGGAGAGAAGGCGATAGATCACGTACGCTCGCGAACCCAGGCAGGCACCACGGCATGAAACGCCTGACTTCCTCGAGTAGCGCGTTCAACCGATTCTGAACACCGTCGTTACTTGGCCGGTGCGACAACGCCTCGGAAAGCGCAGGCAGCCACGTTGTAGGATCGTTCGGATCGACACCAGGCAGCCATGACTTAAACGTTCCCGCACCGCTAGTCTCCTCGTGATGGTCCATCAGCCCGTCCCATGCATTGCGGCGAATAATGGGTTTACGAAGCAGTTCCAGACAACCTTGTTTCAGCGCCCACAACGACGCGGCGAGATTCCCGCTATCCACGCTCGAAACGAAGCAGGGTTCAAGGGGCCGGAGCGTCACGTTGTCGTACCAGTTTGAGAAGTGCCCGATGAAGCGCGGCATTCTCGCCATTGTCCGAAACGTGTTTTCGGTGCTCTCGATGAACTCACTGATCGTCACATAACCGAATTCGGCCGCGGCTTGGCGCGCATTCAACAGAAATCCTAAATTGGTCGGCGAGATACGGTCCGCAATCCGGTATGATTCTTGCTGCACGTTGTCCGGAATAAGCCAATTGTTTCTTTCGTTGCTGAACTCGCTGAAGTAGCGCCATGTCTTGAGCGAAATCTGGCGCAGGAAGCGAACCTGATCCACATCCAGCTGATAGTCATCGAGATGAGGCGACCGATTGATCCAAACAGAAAGCGCTTTCGAGCAGCACCACGCCACGATAAACGGTAGCGCGTAAGGCGCCGCCACTGGCCTGAATAGCAGCACCAAACCGAGGCATAGCGATAGCCCCGGTACCCAGTCGAGATACACGTCGACAGGAGTACGCTTCTTCAATCCAAGCTCCGCTTCCGTGGCAGTTTCCCACTCGAGCAGATTGGTGTGTGTAATTGTGCTTCGAACAATAGTTCTGACGATTGCATCCACCGCAACCAGGGCCTGATGAAGCAGGAATGCGATGTTGAGTGCAATGCTGACATGCGCCGTTAGGAAGTCCTTAAATGCTTCCCGAAGAGCCATCCACTCGCGAGCGAAGACGTTTTTGACGACTGAGAATACAAGCCGGAAGTAAATCGGCAGAAACAAGAGGCCGAGCGTCACGAATGTCCAGAACCGCGGTCCTGGGGGCAAGAAAAACCATCCTGCGAAGAGCAGGATGAAAGTCGCGGGTTCGATAAGGCTACGGCGCAGATTGTCAACAATCTTCCATCGGGACACTAACGAGATCGGATTCTCAACTAACGTTCCTGATTCATCGGGTACTTTGTTAAAGATCCATCGAACAATCTGCCAGTCACCTCGTAACCACCGGTGTTTGCGCCTGTTGTACGCACTGTAGTGCGAAGGATAATCGTCGATCACTTCCGTGTCGGAAATCAGGCCTGCCCGCGCATAAGCACCCTCGATGAGGTCGTGACTTAGCAACGTGTTGCGTGGGAAGCGGTGCTCCAACACTTGCCGCAGTGCATCGATATCGTATATGCCTTTACCGGTGAAGATCCCCTCACCGTAGAGGTCCTGATATACGTCAGAAACAGCACGGGAGTAGATATCGAATCCTGTCTGTCCCGAGTAAATGCTGGCCAAACGGGAACGTGTCGCCGAGTGGACGCTAATTCCCACGCGAGGTTGCAAAATGCCATAGCCCTGAGTGACAACGTTAAGTTCCGGATCTATCAGCGGCCGGTTCAGCGGATGCGCCATCGCCCCGATCATGCGCTGCGCCGACCCGCGTGGCAGCTGAGTATCCGAATCGAGAGTGAGAACGTACCGGATGGAGGGTAACCTCTTCAGGTCGCCCGCTTTCACCGGAAAAGGATCGTAGACGTTCCGCAGTAACTGATTGAGATCCAGAAGTTTTCCGCGCTTCCGTTCGAAGCCCATCCAAGCGCGCTCGCGAGGGTTGTAGACGCGATGGCGGTGAAACATATAGAACCCGCCATACGGCTCGCCGGCGTACTTCTCGTTCAGCTCGTCAATCAGGCAAACTGCGAGATCAATACGCGCGTCCTGTTCTTCTGCCGGTTCAGCCGTATCCGGCAGGTCGGTCAGCAGGGCATAGAAGATGTTGCGGTCGCGATTCACCAGGTAACGCACTTCGAGATCGTCGATCAGCCCCCGAATCTGCTTCTCGTTGATTAGCAGCGTAGGAATGGCGACGATGGTGGCCGAGTCCGGATCGACCCCTTTTGAAAAGTCGAGCTTCGGCAATGGAGCCGGCGTAAGCACTGTGGTCACAAGGTAGTTCATTACCTCGACGGCCGCCTGCGTTGCCGGAAGGATCAGCAGGAGTGCACCGAAGATCAGTCCCCATCCGCCTTGGCTCGCCACGATACTCCAGATCAACAGAACTACAGAAATAAGCGTGACGGCTTCAATCCCGATGATGTACGTTTCATCGGGATTGTGCCGGAAGAAACCGTCAATACGGGCACCGATGGACGGGCGATACCCCACTGAGCGGAGCAAATCCTGTGAACCTATCGGGTCGATCAGGTAATAACCCACGTGCCGAAGACGGGCGTTCAAGGCATTGCTCATGTCGGGGCTCAGAACGGCGTCTTCGGCCTTAGTAACGGCAAGGCGTGCCACGTCAGCCTCGCTGCAATCGGAGCGGGCGGCGATTCTGGCAAGCGCGCGCCGGTACTGCTCGCGAGTCTCAAACTCCATGCGCGCATAAACACCCGCGGGATCCTGGCACAGGATTCGGTGAACAACCGCGAGTTGTTCAATTGTCTCCTTCCAGTCGATCTCGCCGATCAGTCGCAAGCTTCTGATCAACGATCCGATGTCGAACGAGTGCGCATCGCCGCCGTGGGCGCGAAATGCTTCCAGTGCCTTGAATCCCCGTTCCGCAATCAGTTGCAACAGAGCCAGCTTCAGTGCTGGAAGCATAGCGCTCAATTCAGCCAGACGAAGCGGCTCAATCTCCTCAACGGTCTGTACGAAATAAAAGAAGTTCGATTCTGTCAGACGATAGCCGGCGGCTACGAGCAACGCCCTGCTAAGCACTAACGGACGTGGGGTACATTCCTCGCTTTGTGTCTTGACTGCCGGCAGTTTCGCCAGAATTTTTGTGCCGCTGTGCAGGTCCTGGATATCGCTATGGACCAGCCGAAGGTTGTCATAGAGCCACTGCAGATCTTCCGAAGGCTCATCGGATTTCAGGGCGAGCAACTCTTTCTCGAGGTCATGCAGGCGCGCGGCATCCCTCCGGAACAGTTCGCGCGGCCTCCGGGCGCAGCGCCTACCGAGCCATCCGCACGCACGCGCTGCCTTGATGGCGTGATCGCGAAGGATTACTTTTTCGGGTTCGCTGATGTTAACCTGGGGCGCCGCACACGCCCCTGGTACTGTCACTCTGGCGATCGAATCAGACATGGCGGGCAGGCCTTCTACCTGTAGCTGGACGCTTGTAGCTCAAACATTTCAGCGTATCGTCCTCCGAAAGCCATGAGCTGCGAATGATTTCCTTCTTCGACTATGGCTCCGTCTTCGAGAACGATAATGCGCTCGGCCATACGAACTGTAGAGAACCGGTGGGAGATAAAAAGTGCCATTTTTCCTTCGGTCAGCTCGTTAAAGCGCTCAAATACCTCGTATTCGGCCCGCGCATCGAGCGCCGCCGTTGGCTCGTCAAGAATTAAGACCTGAGCATCGCGAAGATAGGCCCGAGCCAGTGCGAGCTTCTGCCATTCGCCACCCGACAGATCAACACCGCCCTCGAAGCGCCGACCGAGCATCTGTTCGTAGCCTTTTGCCAGCTTCGCTACAACTCCGTCAGCAAGGCTCTTCTCAGCCGCAGAGCGTATCGCTTCCAGGTCGTCCAGGCACTCAATGCGGCCAACCGCAACATTTTCCCGGGCCGTCATCTCGTAACGCATGAAATCCTGAAAGATGACGCCAACCTCGCGGTTCAGATCCTCAATGTCGTATTCGCGCAGATCGACACCATCAAGCAAAATCTGCCCTTCACTCGGATCGTAGAGGCGGGTAATCAGCTTGACGATTGTCGTTTTGCCCTGCCCGTTCTGGCCGATCAGTGCGATGCGTTCTCCGCATTCTAGCCGAAAGTTGAGCCGCCGGAGAATCCATCGTTCCGTTCCCGGATATCGAAACGAAACATTCCGGAACTCGAATCCCCGCACAATGGGGCGCGGAGCGGGCAGGGCGTTTAACTTCGAAGAAACGTGCGGCTTCATCTCGAAAAACGCCAGCAGGTCGGTCAGGAACAGCGCCTGATCGGCAATGCTTGAAAGGGTCGAGAAGATCTGCGAGATATTATTCTGGGCGTTCATGATCGCGTTCGTCAGAAAGACCAGATTGTCAATCGACAGCCCGCCCGTGATGGTGTGATAAATGGCCCACACGTAGGCGGCGTAGTAGCCGCATGAACTGAGAATCGAAAGCAGTGAAACTGCGACCAACCGCTTGCGTGAGAGCGCCAGGTTTTCGTCCAGAATCGCGTTCGAGATGCTGGTAAAACGATCCGTAAGAAAGCGGCTCAAATTGAAGAGCTTTAGTTCCTTTGCCGCTTCCTTGCTGCCGCCTACCTGGCGCAAATAATCGAGTTGTCGCTTGGCCGGCGTCTGACGGAAGTTCTTTGCGTAGTTCAGAAAGGCGAAGTGACTCTCTCCGAGAAAAGCCGGAATGAGGCAGCCCACCAGGAGCAGCAAAATCCAGGGCGAAAACGCCAAAATCGCGGCAGACAGCCACAACGTGGTCATCACCTGCTGAAACAAGCGGCCTATCGCCTGAATCATGAACAGCCGGTCGGTAGCCTGCACCCTCGCGCGCTCCAGCCGGTCATAAAACAGCGGATTTTCGTACGCCTCCAGATCCAACTGCGAGGCGTGGTCCATCACCTGGATGCTGACGTGGCGCGTATACCTGTCCGCGAGTACTGAATCGTAGTAATCGATTACCCGTCCGAAGAGACCACCGCCGATGGCGAGCGAGAACTCAGCCGCAACCAGGTACCACAGATGTGGCGACACTACTGCCCGGTGCGCGAGGATGCGAGCCACCTCACCCACAATCGCCCCAGTCACCCACCCGAGGCTGACGGGCACTAGTGAGGCTAAGACGCGGAACACCAGCCCGAGCAGAACGACATGAGGGCCGGATTTCCAAACGATTTTCAGAACAGGTGGGATATTCTTGAGCGCGCGGACGCGCTCCTGCCAGGCGGAAGCCGATCTTTCAGTGGTATCGTCCGTCACTATTCAATGCCTACTGTAGACCAGTGGGTGTCTACAAGTGTTTCAAACCGTGGGACTAAACCAAACCGGGTTCGGATCACGCAGGAAAGTTCGTATCAGTTTTGCCCAATTGGCACACTATTAGGTAAGGGTTCAAGAGAAGCATTGACGTTGCCTGATTCCACCGCGGACGACACGCTGCTCCCGCCGCTGCGCACTGGCTCAGCGGTGGCCGTTTCACGCTGTGAGCCGACCGCTATTCCCGAAAGTGAACCTGCTGAAGCTCCCCGCCCGGCCAAGCTGCCGTCCAGAGACTTCCTGCTGCTCCCACTTCTGAGCATCGTTACGATCGTGCTGCTTTTCGGGCTCGCAGAAGTGACGACTCGCGCCATCTGGAGTTCGAAAGAGAACGGCTTTTGCATGACTTTCGACCCAATCGCTGGTCCGCACGGGAAACCTGATTGCACTAGTGTCATCAAGCTACCGGAAGGGCCGCCTGCCGTCATGTACTTCAACAGCTGCGGTTATCGCTCGAACGCACCTTGCGGGCCGAAACCTCCCGGGAGTGTGCGCCTGGCGATCCTAGGGTCGTCGATCGCGGAAGGTTACGCCCTTCCCACTCAAGACATCTTCGCTTCGATACTTAGCAACCGGCTGGCAGCGGACTGGCGCAGGCCTGTGGAGTACCAGGACCTCGGTGCAGACGGGTGCCCACCGATTTACAGCTACCGCCATGTCGGCGAAGCTCTACGCCTCAAGCCCGATGCGATTATTTTGCCCCTCAATCCGTGGGACATAGAACAGGGGACGGATCCAAGATTGCTCGCTGTCCGCTCGCAGCCAGTCGCAATCAACCGCGCGCCGCTACCCATCGTGCATTTGAATCCTGTGCAGCAGTTTCAGCTGTGGATTCGCGGCAGCCGGACCATGCTCGTCGCTCAACACTTCCTTTTTCAGAACCGTAGCGAGTATTTAAAGCTTTATCTGTTTGCCCCGACCGATCACACACAGTTCGTGTGGTACCCATTCACGCCATCATGGGAGAGGCGCTTCCAGACACTCGATTTGCTATTAGGTGAAATGGCGAGCAGGATACAGGCGGCGGGAGTTCAATTCGTCGTTGTCGCGGTCCCGGAACGGGCGCAGATGATGATGTTGGGAGCGCACGACCTGCCGCACGGCGTCGATCCGTACGCGTTCCAGCGCCGCCTGGGCGATATCGCCGCAAAGCACAACATCACCTTCGTGGACGCGATGGACGCCTTTCGACATACCGATCCTTCCCAGCTCTTCTACGTCGTAGACGGCCATCCGACGCCCACGGCGCACCGCCTGCTGGCGCACGCGATTGCGGCCAGGCTCGAGAGCACGACCGCGCCTTAGTACCGAGGCTGCAAGGGTTTGCAAGTGCCCGCGTGATCTCCTGTGCTAGCATCGGCGGTATGAGAGCGAGGTTCTTTCCGGGAGCTCCTGCTTGCTCCAGATCCTGACGAGACCCGTCGCCTCATTTCAGGAATTCCTTCTTCTCGCCGGCCGGGCTTACGTGAATCTGAGCCGGCGGCCGCACTACGGCGAAGATGTTCTCGTTCAGATGGACATCATCGGGGTGGGAAGCACACTGATCGTCCTGCTCACCGGTTTTTTCAGCGGCGCCATCATAGCTCTCCAAATGGCGCGCGCATTGAATACGTACGGCGCCAGCAGCCAGGTCGGTTCCATCGTCGCTCTTACCCTTGTCCGCGAGCTCGGACCCGTCTTGACGGCCATCCTCGTCGCCGGGCGCAATGCGTCAGGTATCGCAAGCGAACTCGGGTCGATGAAGGTGACCGAGCAGATCGACGCGATGCGAGCATTAGGCACGGACCCGGTGCAAAAGCTTGTGACACCGCGCCTGATTGCGACCGCCGTAACTCTGCCGTGCCTTACGGTGATTGCCGACGCCATTGGGCTATTCGGCGCCTATCTCGTTGCTGTACCGTTGCTCCGGATCATCACTGCAGGGGAGTACTGGTCTTCGTCCTGGCGCGCGCTGGTCCTCAACGATCTCGCCCAAGGACTTATCAAGCCATTTATCTTCGGCATGCTGATAGCTCTGATCGGCTGCTTCTACGGTTTGCGGACCACCGGCGGAACGCAGGGGGTCGGCCGCGCCACCACACACGCCGTCGTCGCAGCCGGTATCTGGATTTTCTTTGTCACGTTCCTGATCGATAAGATTTTCGTCAATCTTTAAGCCTGATGCCGGACAATGCCGAACCGATTCTCGAACTCAAGGATGTGAACCTCAGGTTCGCCGACAAATGGGCATTACGCGATGTCTCACTGCAACTCCGGCCCGGTCAGACTCAAGTTCTTTTCGGCGCAGCCGGGAGTGGGAAAACAACCCTACTGAAAGCAATTATTGGCCTGGTCAGAGTGGATAGCGGAGTCATCAGACTCTTCGGGGAAGATGTTGCTCGAAAAACCGAGCATGACCTCTACCCGTTGCGCAGCAGAGTAGGCATGCTGTTTCAGGAAGGCGGACTATTTGACTCTTTGCTGGTTGGAGAGAACGTGCAGTACCCGTTCCAGAACCAGCAGACCAAAGACACGAGTCCGCTAAGCTCCGATGAGACGGAGCGCCGTGTCCGCGAAAGTCTTCGATTTGTGGAACTCGAACAGACTATTAATCAGTTTCCGAGCGAACTCTCCGGAGGGATGCGCCGTCGCGTGGGAATTGCCCGCGCGACGGTGACTAATCCGCCCCTTGTGCTCTATGATTCGCCCACGGCCGGTCTGGACCCGATTACCGCGAACCTGATCATGGCCCTGATTGCCAAGCAGCGCGATGTCAGGAATTCATCCTCTTTGATCGTCACTCACAGGTATCAGGATGGCGAACTGATGGCCAATTTTCATTTCGATTCCGAACGGCAGGAACTCGTT
>JAFARV010000607.1 GCA_019245255.1 Acidobacteriaceae bacterium
GCAAATTGCCCGATGAGGTAGAAGCATGGCGCCTGCACTCGTTCGCCTTCTGCGCTTTATCACTCTGCCCGTCTTTCAAGTGGTCTTCTCCCAATCGACTCCAATGTCCGGTCAGGACCCAATCCGCCCATACTGCCCGCAAACCGCAAATCTCACCGGAGACCACCTAACGGACCATTGGTATGAAGGCACAATTGGACCCAAGCACGTCCGCATGTTTCTGGAGCAGGACGGCCAGCAAATGGTTGGTCTCTACTACGACATTTCGGATTGGAAGCCAATTCTGTTAGCAGGACATTGGGAAAGCGACGGCAAGGTTCAAATCCGCGAAAGCGGTGCTAATCCGCATACAACGCCTCTCGGAAGGTTCAACGCACAGGCAAGCTCGTCCGGCAACATGGCCGGAACATGGATCGAAAATACTGAAAATAGCGGCGCTCCGAAATCTGTATCGCTGAACTCGACACCCCAGCCTGCCTGCACTGGAAGCGGCGTTTGGAAAAAGTTTATTAATCCAAAATGGCACTCACCTTTTCTTATCCGGCCTCCTGGCGCGTCCAGATGGACGACTCCAACTCCCCCAACAGTGACACCCTGATTCTTCAGTGCCCCGATCCCATGAGCATAGCGTATGGGATGACTCTCAATTTCTCCAAAGAACAGGTGAGCCGCGACGGTACCGTCGTCGCCGATTTCACCCGCATCCATGGCGGTGCTTGGCTATATGGATGCAATTCCGATCAGCAATTCTGCAAAACGCCAACACTGACACGCCGGCCAGGAATCACCATCTATCATGCCGCTGAAATCGAATTTCGTACGTATTGTCTCGACGGTGGCTACGTAGGCCAAGGTGAGGGCGACCGATTTCTCATCTCACTCAAGGACACCTGGATTCAGTTCTACGGCACAGGCTCTCCCTCGCAGCTCATGGACCGCATCGTGGCCTCCCTAGCAAGCACGAATTAACGCTCACACGCAGGCTTTCCGCTTTGCAGATCAGACTCGATATGTGGAATGTAGATTGCAGTCGTGAAGCGGGACCAGTTCCTTGACCGCTTGAAATGTCTGGATCGATCGCAAGCGAAGGGGCGAACTCCGCGGCCGAGCGATTCGGCGTGACGAAGATAGAGTGTCTTCCTAGCTTTGGATCCGGGGAAAATGCGGAGCACTGGATAATGCACCGTTTGCTCCCCAACACCAAAATCATTGCTTTTGCCATTTGCGTCTATGCCCTAGACGATCAGACCGGTTTGCGGAAGTTTGTTCTCCCCTGCGTGACAATCCAACACGAATCCTTACAATAGGTGTAGGATGTTCAAGGCAAATTTGGCAAAACGTGCACGAAGCAAAGCTCAGTGCCCGATGACTCGGCTATTCGCCTGGCGCCCGATTTAGGCGGCCTTGGTGGCCACAGCAAGCACCGTCTCAAAGTGTGGAGCTTCGGGCTCCCGATGCACCACCGCCGAATATAAATCCACGAACCCGGCATGCTCGAGAAAACGCCGCAGTTCCACCTCAGTAAACCCGAGCCACACGTCCGCGTACATCTCGCGCGCCTCTTCAAACTGATGACGCAGCAGATCGAGAATTGCGATGCGGCCTCCGGGTTTCAGAATGCGCCACGCCTCGTCAATCGCGCGCTGAGGATGTTGCGCGTGATGCAGAGACTGGCTGAACAATGTGACATCGACTTGCGCATCAGCAAGAGGCACGGACTCGAGATCGCCCAAGCGGTATTCCAGGTTGGAAAGTCCGTGCCGCCGTGCCAGGTCTGAGCCGAATTCAACCATTTTCGGGGAGTTATCGACTGCAATGACGTGCTTAGCTCGCCGTGCGAGCAACTGTGACACGGTTCCTTCGCCGGCGCCGAGGTCGGCCACAGTAATCGCGGGCAACAGCGCCAGCAAACACTCGGCAAGCCCCTCCCAGGAGCGCCCCGGCACATATTCACGCCCGAACCGGCCCGCCAGTTCATCGAAGTAGCTGCGCATCCGGTCGCGGCGCCTCTCGATGATCAGTTTCAAGGCGTCCGCATCGTCTTCGGTTTCGGGAATTTCTTTCGCGGCATCGCGCAGAATTGCTAAAACATGGGCAGGCAGCTGCCGAAGAGAGTAGTAAATGTTCTTTCCCTCTCTCTGATCTGTGACAAGGCCCGCCTGCTTTAATTGCGCAAGATGGGTGGAGATTTGGCTCTGCCCCTTTGCTAGTATCTGCTGCAGTTCCGCAACTGAGAGCTCCTCAGCCTGGAGCA